>CAZVPQ010000008.1:0-15533 GCA_964628675.1 uncultured Hyphomicrobiales bacterium
AATATTTTTTTAATTTTAATTATTGCAATACCTTTGTATATAGTGATAAAAAAGAAATTGTTTAATACAAATCGGAATAATTATGAAAAAAGATAATTTACTATTATTATTGATTGTTTTTCTTTCATCTCAAATTGTAGTCATTTCTCAAGAACGTACTCTTCCAGAAGTAATGCCTGATTCTACAACAATTACAATGGCGAGAATGTTTGGAAAAGATATTTTTGAATTAAACGGAGTTCCATATTTGCAACCGACTGTCGAAGCAATGAATGCAACTTCAAATGCGAGGTTCTATAATCAGTCTTTCGTTCCTTCCAAAGTCAAAAAACCGTATTTTAGGATTGGTATCCACGGTATGTATGGAGTAGTTCCGAGTAGTAAAAAAACTTATGCACCGCAATTACCTATGCATAAATTAACATCAGAAGAATTTGGGAAGTATGGTAGTGTAGATATAATTAATCAAACTTTTTCCATAACCGATACGGCAGGATTAATTTATGCCGTGTTAAAACACATGCTTTATGACGGAGTGCAAAAGGGAAGTATAAATGTCCCCGGTTCCGCACCTACATCATTAGGTAACGGAAAAGTAGCTTTTGATTTGCCACCTGACACTTTGCAAAAACTTTTTGAAAATTTATCTGTTGAAGGATTTAAAATTTATCCTTATCTGCCACCGGAAATAAGAGATTCTATAAGTAAAATTTTTAATTCATTACCACAATTTTTTAATCTTCCCGAAGGAGCAAATATAAATTATCTTATGGCTATGGTGCCGCAAGTTGAGATAGGGGCTTTGTATGGAACGGAATTACTTTTGAGGTTTATTCCGCCTGTGAATATGGGTAAGGATATTGGGAAGTTTGCTTTTTGGGGTATAGGATTAAAACATAGTATTTCCCAGTATTTCAATGACGGAGATGAACCCGAACAAAGATATTTTGATATGGCGATTCAAGTGGTTTATCAAGGTACATCCTTAAAAAATAGTATAGGTGTAACAAATGCCGATTTGACCGCTGATGCTACAATGTGGGATTTTAATTTACAAGCAAGTAAGCATTTTGAAGGTATTTTAGATGTTTATACAGGCTTGTCTTATGATATGATTGATATTAAATCCGATTATGTTTATTATCTGCCTATTGAAATGCAATGGGAATTAGGTTTGATTGATAAATATAATTATGATAATCCTAATTTTGAACCAACTCCCGGACATCCGGGAGACCAAAATCCACAAAAAGCAACTATTAGTTTAAATGATGCTAATATTAAATGGGTAATTGGTATTTCTAAGCAAATAGGACCTATTGGGATTTTCTTGGATTTTAATATGGGTAGATTTAATATTTTTACCGGTGGACTTGAATATAGGTTTTAAGTGGAAAGTGGGGAATTAATTGTATTTAGATTTTAATTTAACAAAATATATAAGGGAATTATGACATTGATTATTGATGGAAAAGCTATTGCGGCTGATATTAGAAAAGAATTAAAAGAAAAAACTGAAATATATTTTGGTGAAAAAGGTATAAAACCCGGACTTGCTGTTCTACAAGTAGGCGAAAATCCTGCATCAAAAGTTTATGTTAATATGAAAGAAAAAGCATGTCTTGAAGTTGGTTTTAAATCCATCGTTAAAAGAGTGCCTGTTGAAACAAGTGAAGAAGAAGTTTTAAATATTGTCAACAAATGGAATAATGATGATTCTATTCATGGTATTTTGGTGCAGTTGCCATTGCCAAAGCATATTGATGAAAATAAGGTTATTCTTTCTATTTCTCCTAAAAAAGATGTTGACGGATTTCACCCCGAAAGTTTCGGAAGACTTTTGATTGGATTGCCGGGATTTGTTCCTTGCACACCGGCAGGTATTATGGAGCTACTCAAAAGAAGCAATGTTAATTTAAAAGGTAAGCATGTTGTTGTTGTCGGCAGAAGCAATATTGTCGGAAAACCTATTGCCAATTTACTGTATCAAAAAAATCCCGATGCGAATGCTATTGTTACTATTTGTCATACGGGTGCCGATGACATTACACAATATACGAAACAAGCAGATGTTCTAATTGCCGCTGTCGGAGTTCCCGAATTAATAAAAGCCGATGATGTTAAAGAAGGGGTTGTTGTTATTGATGTCGGTGTCAATAGGGTAGATGACGATTCAAAACCTAAGGGTTATAGATTGACAGGCGATGTTGATTTTGAAAGTGTAAAGGAAAAAGCCTCTGCTATTACTCCTGTCCCGGGCGGAGTTGGACCGATGACAATTGCAATGCTGTTAATGAATACTTATAAATCTGCAACGGGTGAATTATTCAATGGCTAAAAGAAAAATTAATATTCAAATAATTGCTGAAGACGAAAGTATTCTCGTAGTCTCTAAGCCTGCGGGAGTTTTGACTTTGCCTGACAGATATGATAAGTCTGCTTTTAATTTATATGATTATTTTTCTAAAAAATATAATGATATTTTTACTGTGCATAGATTAGATGTCGGTACAAGTGGTGTTATGGTATTTGCAAAAACATCTAAAGCACATAAAAACCTAAATCAACAATTTCAAGATTGGAAAGTAAAAAAGATATATCATGTTGTGGTTTCGGGAAGGATTGATAAAGATGAAATGGATATTGATATTCCGATTATGGCAAATCCTGCTAAAAAAGGGCTTTCCATTCCGTCGGCAAGAGGCAAAGAGTCATTAACTAAATTAAAAGTAATAGAAAGATTTCGCCATGCAACATTATGCGAAGTTAATTTAGTTACAGGCAGACACCATCAAATTCGAGTTCATTTTTCTACTATTGGGCATCCTTTGTTAATTGATAAAGATTACGGTGAAAATACAGAATTTTTGCTCTCATCAATCAAAAGAAAATATAATTTGAAAAAGGACAGTATAGAACGACCGATTATTTCCAGAATAACTATGCATGCTTATGAAATTGAGTTTCTTCATCCTTCAACAAATGAATTAGTATCATATAAAGTAGAATACCCCAAAGATTTTACAGCATTATTGCAAATATTAAGAAAATATTCTAAAATCCCCGAATTTTCTCGACCTAAATATTTTGAACATTTGTAACAATATTTACAATTATTGTGTCTCTATAATATAAAGATGTAATATTTTGTTATATCTTTTGGTATAAGTAATAAATTTAGTAATTTTATTAGCTAAATAAAGTAAGAAAATAATTTTATTGGAATAATATATTAAATAGGAGTTATCAATGAAAAATAGATTATTTACTATGATTACAGTAATATTTATGCTCAATGTTGTATTATTGTTTTCTCAGATCCAGATAAGACATTTGCCTTATTATATGGATATAAATTTTGCGAATAAACCGGCAGATTATGTTCATCAAGTGTCGAATGATTTGAATCCGGTTCCGACACCTGCTTGGGTTTACAAGATGAAACCGGCACCTGCAAGAATACAAACTAAAAGTGGTATTGAATTAATCAATATTTCAAATGCCCCTTCCCATCAGTCCGAAACCTATATAAAAGTTAATCCTAAAAATCCAAATAATATTGTTGTTGGATCAAATGATTATAGATATAACAGCAGAAGCTCGCGTTATAAAATGGTGGCATTTTATTCAAACGATGCAGGTAATACTTGGAGTCAATCAACTACACCGGGTAATCTTGATTTGGGTATGATAGGCTATCCACAGAATGGTGGCTGTACTAATGTTGACCCGGGAATTGGGTTTGATTCCGAAGGAAATGTTTACTATGTTTACTTATTTGCACAATTAATAGACGGACAATATACTTCTGATAATGGTGTTTTTGTTGTAAAATCTTATGATGGTGCTAAAACTTGGAGTGATGAAGATATTGGTATTCCCGTATTAAAAACTAACGGAGCTTTGCAAGACAAATGTTTTATTGGTGTAGATTCCGACCCGAATTCACCTTATAAAAATCGTTCTTATGTAGCTTGGTTTGATACAAAATATCCTTTTGCTGTTGGCTTTGCTTATGCCGAAGACGGAATTAATTTCAATTCTGCAAATTCTGTTGCCGGCTCTACCGGGAAATCTATTCAATCACCATTGCCGGTTGTCGGTCCTAATGGTATTTTGTATATTGTTTGGGAAGAAAAATCATCTTCGAAAACTAAAGCCGTTGTGCAAAAATCAACAGATGGAGGTGTTACTTGGGCTTGGGCATCTCCTCATATAGCTCAGTTAGTGAATACTTCAGGTGTTCTTGTCGGGAACAGATTGGCTTTACCCGACAAAGGAGATATGAGAATTGGTTCTGCTCCTTCAATGGCTATTGACCCCAATAATGGCAATATGTATGTAGTTCAAGCAGGTAAAAGTGATAATGGCAAATATGGTGTGTTCTTGTCTAAATCAACAGATAAAGGCGAAACTTGGACAGCAGGAGACAATATAGAAAATTTATATAAAGTTGATGGTAACACTTTTGGGAATGATGTGTTTTTGCCATCAATTACAGTTGATCCTAAGAACGGGATGTTAGCGATTCTTTATTATAGCTCGGAAAACGATACCGAAAATAATAAAGGTTGTGATGCTTTTGTTGCAGTTTCTTTTGATGAAGGCAAAACTTTTAAACATATTCAATTAACTGATACTTGGTATTTTAATAATAGTAGTGTTATTGATGCCGGCGGAGATAATCTTGGAAGATATTGGGGTGATTATACTTCTATTGATGCATATAACGGTCATATATATCCTTGCTTTTGGATGCCGACTACAAGCGATGCTAATTTCTGGTCTTGCGATTTGTTTACTGCTAAATTGTCCACAGCTCCTGAAACAGTAACAAATCTGAAAGCTGAAAATTCATGGGAGACCCCTTCCAAGATAACTATAACATGGACTGACCCAGTAAAAAATAAATTGGGTGGTGATTTAAAAGATTTTAAGGTTTATATTTATAAATCGGGAAACAAAATTGATGAAGTAAATAAAGGCGTTCAAACTTATACTTATAATGACTTGAAAGAAGGCGAAAAATATTCATTTTCGTTAAAAGTTCATGAGATTAGCTTTGGGTTGGAAAGTCCTTTTGCTACAATTTCTGGTGTTGCAGGCGGTGTTTTGGAACCGAAACTACCAACTGAGATTATGGCAAGACCTAATGAAAACGGTATTTTATTATCTTGGCTAAATCCAGTCGAGCATACAGACGATTCTTATTTACAGGATTTGAATTCTATAGAAATATATGTTGACGGCGAGCTATTCAAAACTGTAAATAAACCAAGTATTCAAGCAGGCGAAGTCAGTTCGGAGTTGTTGGAATTATCAACGGGAACCTTTTATAAAATACAGTTGAAAGCAAAAACTAAAAGAGGCAATTCTAACGGTGAAAGTAAACTATCTGATGAAATTATGGCTTATGCAGGCGCACCATTGACTCAGTTTAGCGAGAATTTTGATGATACTGATAATTTAACTCCATTTTATATTAGTGATGGTTGGGGGATTACAGACAAAACATCTAAGACTTCTCCTAATTGTTTGACTGATTCACCTGACGGTAATTATAAAGGTAATTCGGATAATTATATTATTTTTGCACCCACGGTTATTGAAGCAGGCAAATCAACTTTACAAATGGACCATATTGCTCTTATCGCTGTCCAAGATTACGGTAAAATTAAAATTTCAAATGATTTTGGGGCTAGTTATAAGAGCTTGAAATGGATTAATGTCAAAAGATCAAACCTCTGGGATCAAACAAGTTTTAAACTCGAAAATAGTCAGTGGTTCGAAGATGGCTTTGATTTATCCGAATATGCCGGTGATACGATTATGGTTATGTTTGAATTGACTACAACACCTTTTGTGAATAAAGACGGATGGTATATTGACGATGTGAAAATCGGAGATTTCCCTGTTGGTGTTGATGACTATTCTAATTTAGGACAAAAAATCAATTTATCGCTCGCACCAAATCCGGTAACTAATGAAGCAAGAGTTAATTTTAATTTGCCTTTTGAAGGTAGAACTATTGTTGCACTATATGATGTAATAGGCAATAAAGTCAAACAAATCGAAGATAATAATCTAGTAATTGGTGAACATAATTATACGATTAATTTTTCCGATTTAGCTATTGGTTCTTATTATCTAAGGCTTAGTGTTAACGGAAATACTCAGGTAATTCCAATAATCGTTAAAAGATAATAATGCCATAATGATATTTTTTTCAAGAAGCGGTATTAATTTACCGCTTTTTTTATTATTATTGCTAATAAATAATTTCAATAATTCATTTTGTTAATATATGAAAAAAGAAGCGAAGCAGAATAATTCGAAAGAAGTGAAAAAAAAGGATATTACTCCCGAAAAGAAATCTGCAAAAGAGAAAATAAATGATATTCAAATTTTAAATAAAACAGCTTTGATTAAAGATTTCAATGATACAGACGAGTATATTTCGAATTTTTATTCAAGATTGATTAATGTTCTTAATAAAGATATTTATTTTTATGAGAAATCGAAAATTTTACTTGCTGTTAGCGGAGGTGTAGATTCTATAACTTTGTTAGATACTTTCGCAAATTTAACAAGAGTTTATCCTCTTATGCAAATATTTGTAGCTCATTTTAATCACAAATTAAGAGGCGAAGCTTCCGAAGAAGATGAAAAATTTGTTGAAAATATTTGCAAGAAATATAAAATTCCTTTTTATGCCGGAAGTGGCAATGTTAAACAATATTCTAAACAAAAAGATATGAGTATTGAACTTGCGGCAAGAGATTTGAGATATAAATATTTTGAACGGATTGCAAAAAAGCTTGATACCGATTATGTTGTAACTGCTCATACTGCCGATGATTCTGCTGAAACTTTTTTTATCAATCTTATAAGGGGTAGTGGGATAACAGGTCTAACAGGTATTCCGATGAAAAGAGGATTGGTTAAAAGGATTTCTCTTATACGCCCTTTCCTTATTTTTAGAAAAAACGAGTTGATTAAATATGCAAAACTGAGAAAATTAAAATGGCGTGAAGATGAGTCGAATAATTTATTATATTTTACCAGAAATAAGATTAGGCACGGTTTAATTCCATATATTGAAAAGGAATTTACTCAACCTATAGTGGATATAGTCAATCGGAATCAACGATTGCTTGCAGGTGCAGATAATTTGATTGGCAATAGTGTCCAAAAAGCAATCCAATCATTAACAAGAATGAATTCAGCTGGAAGATTCGAAATTATTTTACATATTTTCCAAACTTACGACGAATTTCTACAAGGCGAAATTCTATTGAAAGTATTAAAAAATAATTTTCATCTTTCTAATTTATCATTAAAAACGATTGATAGAATTTTAGATTTAATGGACAAACCAATTGGCTCAATTTGTGAAATAAATAAAAATATTTTTGCTTTGAGAGATAGGGATACTTTGATATTCTCTAAGAAAAAAGTATTACTTGAAGTTTATGAAATTATTGAAAAAGAAGGCGAATTTGAAATTGCAGATTTTAAATTGATATTAAAAAAAGTTAGAAAAAATCAAGTTAAATATTCGGGAAATGGCAATGTAGAGTACTTCGATTGGGATTTAGTTCCTTCTCGCTTATTTGTTAGAAATTGGCATCAAGGGGAAACATTCCAGCCCTTAGGATTAAAAGGTACTTTGAAATTAAGTGATTTTTTCATTAATATTAAAATACCTTTAATTGATAAAAAAAATATTTTAGTTCTTGCTACAAGTAGTGAAATACTTTGGCTTATGGGTTTAAGAATTAGTGATAAATATAAAATAACTGATGATACAGAGCATTTTCTAAAAGTTGAAATTAAATATAATGATAAAAAATAATTTGAATGATGACATGGTACTATCAAAAAATAAAAATGAGCTTGCAGTAAACGGGAAAAAATTTAAAAAAATCATTGATAGAGATATTATAAGCAATGTTGTTTCGCGATTATCCGCACAAATAAACAAGGATTACTCTAACAAACATATTTATTTTATCGTTGTGTTAAAAGGTGCTGTTTTTTTTGCAAGTGATTTATTAAGAGCAATCAATGTTGATTGTGAATTAGATTTTATTAGAGCCAGTAGCTATGGCAATTCAATGACTAATTCAAAATTGGAAACGAATTTAGAAGGTATTGATGTCAAAGGGAAAGATGTTGTGATTATCGAAGATATTATTGATACCGGCAAGACTTTATTTGAGATTATAGCAGAACTCAATAAATTAGAGCCTTTATCAGTTGAAGCTGTAACCTTTTTGTCAAAACCTGACAAAAGAAAAGTTGATATTAATATAAAATATATCGGTATTGAAATTCCTGAAAACTTTGTAATAGGTTATGGAATGGATTATGCACAAGAAGGTAGGCATTTACCCGATATTTATACTTTAATCAATTAATACAATTTTACTCAATGCAAAAAGTCTAAATAATAATGATAAATATTTAATAAATGGGAGTTTTTATGTCTTTTGTTGCATTAGATTATTTCAATACCGAAGAGCTGTTTACAAATGAGGAACGATTGATTACTCAATCTGTAAGGGATTTTGTCGAAGGCGATGTATTATCTATAATTGAAAAAAATTATAAAAATGGAACTTTCCCGATGCACTTAATACCCAAGATGGCTGACTTAGGTTTACTCGGTATTACAATTCCTGCCAAATATGGTGGAGCGGGAGCCAGTTACACATCTTATGGATTGGCTATGCAAGAGCTTGAACGAGGTGATTCAGGTATTCGCTCATTTGTTTCGGTGCAAAATTCATTAGTAATCTACCCAATTAATAAATACGGGTCTGAAGATTTAAAACAAAAATGGCTTCCGAAATTAGTTAGCGGTGAAGCTATCGGATGCTTTGGTCTGACTGAACCGGATTATGGTTCGAATCCGAGTGGATTAATTACAAAAGCAACAAAAATAGACGGCGGATATTTATTGAATGGCTCTAAAATGTGGATAACCAATGGTACTATTGCTGATGTCGCAGTTGTTTGGGCTAAACTTGACGGAGTTATACATGGTTTTCTTGTTGAAAAAGGTATGAAAGGTTTTACAGCTCCTGAAATGAGAAATAAGCATTCTTTAAGAGCTTCTGTAACTTCGGAATTAATTTTTAATGATGTGGAAATTCCCGAAGAAAATATATTAAATGTTCAAGGTTTAAAAGGTCCTCTAAGTTGTTTGACTCAAGCAAGATTCGGTATTGCGTGGGGTGTAGTTGGCTCTGCTATGGCGGTTTTCGATTCTGCACTTAAATATGCTCAGGCTAGAATTCAATTTAATAAACCAATTGCTTCTTTTCAATTGGTTCAAGAAAAATTAGTAAATATGTTGGAAGAAATAACAAAAGCACAAATGTTAAATTATCGCCTCGGAAGACTTAAAGATGAGGACAGAGCAAGAAATCAACAAGTATCATTAGCAAAAAGAAATAATGTAATGATGGCTTTGGAATGCGCCCGTAGTGCAAGAGAAATACTCGGAGCAAATGGTATTTCAGGGGAATATCCTGTTATGAGGCATTTGGCTAATCTTGAGTCTGTCAATACGTATGAAGGCACTTATGATATTCATACATTAATAATAGGACAAGATATTACAGGTATTTCAGCATTTATGTAAGCTTTTTTAAAATTAAAAAAAGCGTAAGAAATTTCTTACGCTTTTTTGTTTTTAACTCACATTTTGTATTCAAACTAATATTATTCATTTGTATTCAAACTAATATTATTTTTCAGGATACAAAATAAATTCAGCCATTCTGTCGAAATTCAAATACTTTTTCGCGGTTTTCAATATCATTTCAGAATTCAAAGTTTCGTATAATTTATCAGAATGCAAAATATCAGACATATCATCACCATTATATAAATCGTTGTATATATGTCGTAACCAATATCTATTTTTCTTCAAATTGATTTCTCTTTGTCGAATTTGGATTTCTTTTACCTTTTCAATATATGAATCAGCAACTTTATTTGTTTTGATATCTTTTAATAAATTCTTTAAAGTAGTTACAAGGTTTTTCACTCTTGCAGGTTTTGCACCGAATCCAATATCCAATCTATATCTTTGATGAGGATATTTGCTTGGAGAAGCATAAGAATAAATACCATAAGTGCCGCCTTTGTCTTCACGAATTTTCTCACGCATTTTCATATTCAAAACCTGAGTTAAAGATTGCAATTCATATCTGTTTTCTCTATTCCATTTGAAAGGACCTGTGAAAACCAATCTAACACTACTTTTATCAGCTTTTCCTTTATGCAATTCTTTATAAACATATCCTTTCGGATAACGCATACCTACGTCTTTGCCTTTTTCTTTTCTATGAAGAGCAGGCAGACTGGCAATATATTTCATAATAAAAGTTTTCATAGGTTTCATTTTGAAATTACCTACAAAAATGAAAGTAAAGTCTGATGCATCTGAAAATCTATCTTGATAAAATGAAAATGCTTTATCGTAATTGATTTTTTTAATTAAATCCTCATCCCAAGGTTTGGATCTTGGGTTATAAGAACTCATCACAGTATTTACAGTATCTCTATATGCAGAATTTGGATCAAGTTTAGAATTCTTTAACTGTTCTTTTAATTTTGTGATATAGGATTGAAAAGCTTTATTGTCTTTACGAGGTGAAACGAAATATAAATTAATAAGTTGGAAAAGTGTTTCCATATCTTCCGGAGATACACTGCCATAAAATCCTTCTGACATAGTTCCGATATATGGATTAATACGCACAATTTTCCCACTCAATTTTTTTTGTAATGCAATCGCATCAAAATTAGCTATACCAGCATCATCAATAAGGCTACTTGCCACAGAAGCAGAATAATAGTCGTCAATTCCAACTTGAGAGTTGCCACCCGGGCTAAAGGCTTGAACTAATATTTCGTCATTCTTGAATGTTGTTGGTTTTAAATAAACTTTAATTCCATTTGACAAAGTTAATTCAGTCATTCCTAATTCTTCATTTTCATCTTCGTTAATAATTCTACCTTTTGAAACATTTCTATCAAACAAAGGATTGTCAGAAACTTTGTCAACATAAGGAGTGAATTTCTTAGCACTTACTTTATCATAAACAGCTAACAATTCTTTTTCAGATGGAACTTTAAATCCTTCTTTTTTGGGGGCGCTAACAGTTAAAACTAAATTTTTTCTTATAATTAATTTCTTTATTAATGAATTAATCTCACTCATTTTAATATCAGGAATAAATCTATCGTATAATTCTTTTTCATATACAACTCCGGGAACAGCTTCTTTATCAATAAAATTTCTTGCTATTTCTTGAGCTAATCTGCCTGATTCGGTTTTGTCTTTTTCTTTAACAGCTTTTTCGATAAA
Source organism: uncultured Hyphomicrobiales bacterium (assembly GCA_964628675.1). Classification (GTDB taxonomy): domain Bacteria; phylum Bacteroidota; class Ignavibacteria; order Kapaibacteriales; family UBA2268; genus CAZVPQ01. The sequence continues at coordinate 11,384 of CAZVPQ010000008.1, forward strand.
TCTCATTTGTTCTTTTTTAGCTCTTGCCAATTCTGTTTTGGTAAAACCAAATTCCTTAGCTTGGAATACAACAGATAACATAGCCTCCATTCCTTTTAAAAAGTCGGTTTCCTTTACCATTGCATTGAAATTGAAGACATCTAAATTAGACATAAAATGAGTTTCAACAGCATTAGCAAAAATATATGGAGGATTGGCGTCATGAGTTTTTTCAGATAATCTTTCAGACAACATCTTGCTTAACAAAGCACTTACTAAATTATCCCTATATTTCCCAAAAGATTCGTTAACATTGCCTTGGTGTTTAAAATAAAGAGTTATTAAATTATATGGCCACTCCTTATCTGTTGCAATAGAAACCATTGTTTGTTTTTGCATTGGGATTTTGAAATCAGGTCTAGGTTTTTCATTCGAAGGATTTTTTATATCGCTAAACATAGATTTAATTTTCTTTTCAATAACATTCTTATCAAAATCTCCAACACAAACAATTGCGGCTAAATCAGGACGATACCAATCATTGTAAAGTTCGAGGAATCTCTCTCTCGGGGCATGCAAAATTACTGCTGTATCACCAATTGGAATACGTTTTGCATATTTTGAACCATTTAAAATTACCGGTAATTGTTTTCTCATAATTCTTTCTTGTGCGCCTTGATGTAAACGCCATTCTTCCATAATGACGCCTCTTTCTTTTTCAATTTCTATGGGGTCGAAAGTAACATTATGGAGCCAGTCTTTTAATACCATTAGACCGCTATCTAAAACACCCGGTCTATCCATTGGTATTGTAATCATATAATAAGTCCTGTCAAATCCGGTATTAGCGTTTAAGTCAGCACCGAATCGCATACCAATAGATTCCAGAAAGCTAACTAATGCATCTTTTGGATAATGTTTTGTCCCATTGAAACACATATGCTCAGTAAAATGTGCCAAACCAGCCTGATTGTCATGCTCTAAAACCGAGCCACATTTGATTATTATCTGCAAATCTGCCCGATTTTCAGGTTTTTTGTTTTCACGAATGTAATATTGCAATCCATTATCTAATGTCCCGTGTGTAATCTTGGGATCTAATGGAATATTAGCATCAAGACTCTTGATATTGAGTTTTGATTGAGCGCCTATAGTTGCTAAAAAACATATAGTTAGCACTACAAAAACGAATTTGGAAAAATTTCTTTTAATCATGATTTTAAATCCTCTATTAGTTTATAGAATAAATTTATTTTTATTTTTTACGAAAATCAAAAATAACAAAATGTAATTTATTAAAATAATAATTACTAATTTAGTTATAAAATAAATAATACGTTAAATTAGAAATTATGTTTCGTATAATTTAATATCATTAGTGTCCGACTATTTTTTTTAAAAAACGCCCACAATTCATATATTTGAGAAAAAAAATCACAAAATGTCTAACTCAAAGAAAAGGACTATGGGCTTAATATCAAAAAACAAAAATATAAACAAACCATTATTAAAACAAATACTGGATTTGATACCAAAAGAAATTATTTCTTATTCTATAATGAAACACAAATCAGATAAGCATTATAGGGTTTACAAAACTTATGATCAATTAGTAGCACTTTTATACGGACAGCTAAACAAATGTGTTACATTACGGGACATAACCCTTGGTTTGGGAGTAAATACAAAATTATTAAGCGACCTTGATTTATCGCAAAGTCCAGCAAGGTCAACAATGTCAGATGGTAACGAGAAACGTGATTGGAAAGTGTTTGAAACGATATATTTTTCTCTAGTAAAACATTATTCAAAATATTTCAGCAAAACTCCAAATTATAGAGTGATCAAGGAAATAGAAGGTAAATCAATAAAGCTAGTTGACAGCACGACAATAAGCCTATGTCTGAGTACATTTGATTGGGCAAAGTTTCGGACAGCTAAAGGCGGCTTGAAGATACATACATGCTTAGACGAGGCAAAGATGATCCCCGAAATGATTAATATCACAGAAGCCAAAGTTCATGATCGGAAGGGAGTCAAGGATTTTATTTTCGATAAAGGCACAATAATAGTTGAGGACAGGGGCTATTTTGACTTTTCGCTTTTCAAGGCAAGGATAGGAAATAATAATGATTTTGTTACTCGAATTAAAGTGAATACTTGTTATGAAACAGTTGAGGAATTGGACTTACCCGAAGGAGAAGACGAGCATATATTGAAAGATGAAATAATCCGTTTAACAAGCAAAAAGGCAGTTGCAGCAGGTATGGACAAAGAGCTATTGAGACGTGTCTGTGTTTACAAAGAGGACGAAAACAAAACAATAGAAGTTATTTGTAATAATCTTAATTGGAGTGCCGCGACAATAGGCGAACTCTACAAACGCAGGTGGATAATTGAAATATTTTTCAAGTTATTGAAACAAAATTTGCAAGTAAAGACTTTTCTCGGAACGAGTGAGAATGCTTGCAAATCTCAGATATTTGTATCGCTTATTGCATATTTTCTGCTTGAATTGATTCGTAGAACAATGAGCAAAGTCAATCATAGTTTCAGTAATTTTGTAAATTTGATGCGAATATGTCTGGTACATTATCACAGCATAAAATATGTGGTGAACGAGATTGTACCTAAATCTCAAAAAGTCAAACAGCCGTCCCGAAAAATAATAGATGGTGGTCTCTTTTTTATGTATTAGCTATGCTTTTGATACTTAGATTATCAGAATTGGCTTGATATCAGAAATTGGGCTGCTGTTTATCAATGACTTACGATTATTTGACTTTTTATTCGTAATTTAGTCGGACAGGAGTGTTAAATTATAAAGGATTAACATCATTAAATTGATAATAAACTAAAAAAACATCTTATTCTGTTTAACTGAACAAAAAAATCAATAAAAAGGTTATAGAAATGAAAATAATTTTTATTATTTTATGATAAAATCAACAAATAAACTATTTTTGTGCTTTATGTTATATGAAAATGAAAAGTTTATTTTTTGAAATTATTTATAAGGAGATTTTTATGGCAAGAGCACATAATTTTAGCGCCGGTCCGGCAGTATTACCTGTTGAAGTACTACAAGAAACTTCACAAGCTGTTTTAGACTACAACAATCTTGGTATGTCTATTATGGAAATGAGTCATCGTTCCAAAGAATACGATGCTGTTTTCAAAGAAGCACAAGCAGATGCATTAAAACTTATGAACTTATCACCCGAAGACTACACAGTTTTATTCCTCGGCGGTGGGGCAAGTTTACAATTTATTATGATACCTATGAACTTTTTAAAAACCAAAGCAGATTATATTAATACAGGTGCTTGGTCGAAAAAAGCAATAAAAGAAGCTAAATTCGTTGGAGATTGCAATGTTGTTGCAAGTTCCGAAGATAAAACTTTTAATTATATTCCGAGAGATTTAAAATTCAGCTCCGATGCAGATTATGTTCATATTACATCGAATAATACAATCTATGGTACACGCTTTAATAAGTTTCCTAACGTGGGAAATGTTCCATACGTATGCGATATGTCATCGGATATTTTTTCAAGACCTCTCGATTTTTCAAAATTTAGTTTAATCTATGCAGGGGCACAAAAAAATATGGGACCTGCCGGTGTTACAATGGTAGTGATAAAAAATTCTTGGTTGGAAACTGCAAAGGATAATAACCCTACTATACTGATGTATAAGACTCATGCCGACAAAGGTTCAATGTTTAACACACCACCTTGTTTATCTGTTTATGTTGTTGGAAGAACATTCAAATGGATTATGAAACAAGGCGGATTGGAAGCCATTGAAGAGCAAAATATGAAAAAAGCGAACTTACTTTATGATTATATTGATGCTAATCTTGATTTTTACAAGGGAAATATTCCTAATAAAGACGACCGTTCGATTATGAATGTAACTTGGACTTTGAATAACTCAGATTTAGAAGCGAAATTTATTGCAGAAGCATTGAGCAGATACAATATGACAAATCTCAAAGGTCATAGAAGCGTTGGCGGTTGCCGTGCCTCTATCTATAATGCTTGCACTTATGAATCAGTAGAAACACTAGTCAAGTTTATGGAAGAATTCAAAAACGAAAACAAGTAAGTCTTGATAAATGATAATAAAAATGCCATCTTTTAAGTAAAGGTGGCATTTTTTTTACTTT
>CAZVPQ010000009.1:0-15228 GCA_964628675.1 uncultured Hyphomicrobiales bacterium
TAAATTAAATAAATTCCTGAAATAATGGCTTATATCTTCATGGAATTCGAGATATAAAGTATTAAAAGATTCATTGATAACTTGTTTCATATCTTCAGTTTCGGAAGTAACAATCCCTGTCAAATCTATATTGTTTGTCAACAAATATTTATAGTATTTATAAAAATAGCTGAAACTGTATCTACCTTTAATATCTTTAGAAGTATTGGTTTCAAAAATTGATTTATGATTATAAAAATTTATATTAATCGAATCTACGATTTCGTTATGTAAAGAAATCAGTTGAAAGAAAGTGCCTTCCAATTTACGAGTAATTAAAGTTTGATTTTGAATAATATATTGGTGAGTTTGCTCCATTATTTCATTTCTCTGGTATCCGAGTTCTTCTCTTTGTAATTTTAATTCACTTCTTTGAAATCTCAGAGTTTCGTAGAATAAAATAACTCCTGCCAATGCCCATAAAGAGCCAACGACACCTTCCATATATTGTCCGACTTGACCTAAAAGATTCAAAGTCTCATCTTGAATAGACAAAATACCTTCTTCTTTTAAAAAATAGACAAGTAAAGAAGCAACCATAATAAACAAACCAATCCAAATCAAGAAAAATGCGATTTTCTCAAAAGACATTTTCTCAATTGGTACTTTTGAAGAAATCACAAAATCAGAATTATCAATAGTTTTAGCTTTTTTCATCTTTTTACTCTCTTATTTTTATTAAATTAATTCTTTATTTGCTATTATCAAAATGATTATATAAATTTTAATAAAAAAAACTCATGATAATAATCATGAGTTCTTTTTCTATTTATAAACGATTAATTGTTAATGTAAACCAACTGAAACGCTTAATCTATTAATTAATCCCAAATCACTTGTCGGGCTTATTGAATAATCTATTTGTCCTTTGAATCCACCTGTGATATAATTAAAACCAATACCACCGGCAAAGTTCAATTGGTCATTGCCAATCCTATAACCGCCTCTTATTGACAACAAATTATTCCAAGTATATTCGGCACCTAAGGCAAACTGCTCGGGTGTATCCGATAGAGTAATAAAATCGCCGGATACAAGTAATTTGTTCTCATCTGTGTTTATTAGCTCTGTGCTAACTCCAGCACGGAATATCAATGGCATTGGATAGGCATTGGAAAGATAAGACACATCTAATGGTGCGGCTTTCAAAGCATCAATATACTTTCTTGTAGAATTTAAATCTTGACCTGAATATTTCATTTCAGTACCTAAATTAAACATTGCGAATCCAAGTTTGATTCCTTGAATACCGGTATCATACATTGTTCCAATATCAAAAGCAATTCCCGAACTATTTAAAGAACTGAACGCATTTTGGACATATTTTGCTGTAACACCGAAAGAAAACTGATCTGTCAAATAACCACTAAACGAAACTCCAATAGAAACATCATTAATCGTATAGTGTGATCCCGTGCCTTCAGGTTGTGCAAGTGTAGTAATTGGTATTTCATCACTGCTAAATGATAGAATTTGAGCCGCTACTATATAATTATCATTGATAGGCATAGAGATAGCGGCAAAACTATGTGAAAAATTACCGAACCATTTAGTATAGTGGAAATCACCATTCATTTTCTTTACATCGGCTAATCCTGCCGGATTCCAGTAAAGCGAAGTTAAATCATTTGCAATTGAAGTAAAAGCGCCTGCCATTCCGCTTGCTCTTGCCCCTACACCGATTTTCAAAAATTGTGCGCCTGCAGCACCGACCTTGAGGAAGTCTCCACCTGAGGAACCTGTTACCTTAGTATCAGCATTAGCAGGAACAATGAAAAACAACAGCAATAAAGCTAAGGAAATTGTACTTATAAACTTTTTCATTTTTATTTGCTCCATTTATTATCTAATTTCATTATTATCTTAGTTAATTCCTCCCCTACCCTATAAAGGGTGGGGAAGAGTTTATTAATTTATTTTTCTTCAGGTACTAATCTGAAGCCTCCAACAACAACAGAAAACTGTTTGATTGATTGTGAACCCTCGGGCGTTTTGATTACAGCAATAAAGCTTTGAGATTGAACTCTTTGTCTGTTTTTCGACAATAGATTCCAAATTTCAACTCCCATTTTGTCGGGTTCCGAACTTGTGTATTCATCGTGTTCCATAGATCTAACCAAATCACCGGTTACAGTATATATATCAATAGTACAATGTTTAGGTAATTTAGTAAAGTATATTTTGGCGTCATAAGGAGAAGCTTGTCCCTGATGAGTAATATAATAAGGATTTGGAACAACTCTTACATCTTCCATATCTTTATCAGTCAACTGACTTTCAGGAACAAAAGATGAATCAATATGAATTAAAACCTTAGCACCCGGCATTGGAAATCCCAATGCACCTCCGTTTGTTTTTAATAGTATCTGGTCGCCCGGAGCGAAATCAACAGGTGTAGTACTTTGGACTTCTTTGCTTAATTTCCAATCCGGTGTTGCTCCACCTCTGGATAGATTCCTTGCATAATCAAATGCAAATTGAACACCTGAAGCTAAGAAAATATTAGCAAAGTTAATTTTATGTTGTCCGTCAACAGATGTACCTGTTTTGTAATATCTGCCCTGTTTTCCAATGCTAAAAATTTGCCCTATGGTTTGAGCAGTAACATTGAAATCCGATGGGAAAGCTTTTAAGCCTTTATATTTAAAGTAACTCTTCTGTCCGGTACCATCAATATATCCATATGCTGACAGGTTGTATTTGCCAATAAAATCATTAAAATTACTTTTCAAATTTAATAGTTGAGGATATTTATAACCATTGCCGGTATCAATTTTGAGATGTTCAATTGGGAGTGGATAATCAACGATTACCGAATCACCCTTTTGGCTTGGTCTCTTATATGAAATGACATTCTTAACATCCATCAACAAATAATCACAAATAAAGTCAGCAGGTAATTTCATATTATCAGAATGTAATTTCAATGTATCTTTGCCGCCTGCTTTGAATGTTACTAAATATTCTGCAGGACCATTATTGAAACTTCCGTAAACAGAGTTTCCATATTGTGGAGATATCCCCCAACTTAATCTCGCAGAATCAGTTATTAATCTATTACCGGTAACCTGAAGATCAACTACTTGCCCTCTATAAACAACAGAGGAACCAAATGAATCGGTTACATCAGGCAAATCGGTTAAGAAATTAATAGGTACTGTTGCATTCCCTTTTAATATCGGACTTGGTCTGCCATTAACAGGAGGATAAAGTGATGATGAATCAGGTCTATATACTCCGCCTCTTTGCTGGGCAGTATAATCAAAGCTAAATCCTAAAGTACCATAAGCAGGCTCTCTCATACCAAAAGTATAAAAATATCGGGATTGTGAAAAATCGCCTGTGGATATAGTCGCTGTACGAGTTATAACGCTATCATTATCTGTTATAGGTAAATTTATCATTTTATGAGAAATGGAATCTTCTATGGGTTCGTAATCAACAACCCAAGATTGAGCATTTTCAGTAAATGCACCGGCTAAAGGCACGTGCCCCATATTTTGTTCGAGATAAGTCCAACCTTCATATAATAATTTATCATTATTAGATTTATCTATTAACTTCATATTTGATCTATAAAGAGTATATGGAACTGTCCTAGTTTCAACTGTTTCACCAACTGTTTTCGACCTTGTGAAACTGCTTGCAAACCAAGACGGTTCAAACGAAAGTTCCAAATCGTGACCGCTGAATAATTGTCTAACTCTGTCCGGGTCGATTGCAAATAATTTAAAGTTGTATAATCCGCCAATTCTCGAAGAATCTACAAATGTAATTTTAAAATTAACAGGTTTTGCAATGCTTGCCGCTCTGGGATATGCAGTTAACACATTGGGTAATTTCAGAAAACCTGCATTTAATTTCTTAGGCGTTGGTTGAGAGAAATCACCTTCGTCAAAAGCTAATAATTTATAAAAATAAGGAACATTATTGATTAGCTTTTCCGTTTTAGTTGGGCTTAATTCAAAATTAACATCACCCGAATGATTGTCATCACCAATATCAACAAAAGTCCTATTGTTAGTAATTTCGTTCATATAAGGTATTATACATTTTTCTTTAGCATCTAAAGAATTTTCAAAATCAGGAAAATCAACTGTTGCATAACCTTTTTGAATATAACTATAAATTGAATCAAGTGCTTTTTGGACTAAAACAGTATCTTTCATTGCATCATTGATTATTACAGGCTGTAATTGATCCATCAATAATTTTTCAGAACCATCAATCGTCAAAGTTCTATATGTATCTTTCAAATATTTAATTTGAGTCAAAGTATCAACTCCATCTGGAAAATCAACTGTATCAGCCGGATCAACTTGAACTGTTACACGTTTCCAAAATAGAGGATTGAAATCAAGTAATGCACGATTCAAATGTATAGTCCCAATCAGAACATCGTGAAGTAAAGGATTGTCATTTTTAGGATCATCGGGATTATAAGGGTCATACCATAAAGGAAAATCATTCGTAGTTGTTAAAGAAGCAAAATATTTCCCCCATGGTTTTGAAATCAGAGCAGTATCAACAGAGTAAATAAATTGATTTAATGTATTAGTATGATTCCAAATTCTCCTACCATAATATTGAGTTACTGTTTTCATATTATTTTTCACAAAAGTATCCGGACCGAAGATTAACAAACCTTTTGCCACTCTCATAACTTTGATAGCAAAAGTATCAACTTTTAAGACTCCTGCTTTGTCTCTTTCGTAAACAGGTCCGACAATACCTATTGAATCAATCATAGGCATATTTTCATCATCAGGAACTTTGCCGGCTCTATTATATGATTTATAAAAAGGAGTAGGTAATTGCCATGTAGCAATTTGCTTCCAACCCATAGGTCCTTTTCCGGAAGGATATGCATTTGAAGCTGAAATTTCATCAACATCAAAAGTATCTAAATCTGTTCTTCTCGCTCTATAAAGAGTAAAGCCCATAAAATCAAGACCTCTTTCGTATTTATCCAGAGACATCTCTGAAGTAGAATCCCATTGAATCTCAACACCATTGTTCAACGGATGCCAAGTTATATGAGATTTTTCAGGAGGAGCCGGCGCTTGGAAATTATTATCATAAACTCGTTGAGCAAATTTATCTTTCCTAACTAATTCCGCTACATCTTCGGTAACCGAACCATCGGCATCGGGGAATAAAGCAGGATTAGCTAAAATAATTCCAATAACAGTTCTTACAGTATCATGCGGTCTAAAATTAAAAGGTCCGGTTGACATTAAAAATCGATAATCACCGGCTTCGCCTTCACCGAGTTCAATGTTACCTGATGACAAATTATTATATCTCGCATCATCATCATTTATATCTTCAGCAATAGGCCATCTATGAAAAGTTTTAAGACCTAACTGCTGAGAATTAGGATACCATTTTCTATCATTTCTCGGAAATCCATTGTATTCTTCAGGAAATGAAATTCCGTTAATACAAACAATGCTATCTTTAAATGTAGTATCGGTAACTCTAACTTTAATAGTATCTTTTTCAAGACACATTCTAAACCAAGATTGTGTTTTGCCATTAATAGTAGTATCAAATCTTGATTCGCCTTGATAAATTGAGGGACTTTCCAAGAAATCAAATCCAAGATAACCAAAGCCATATCCTTTTTCCATAGGGTCATCACGAGTCCATTGGAAAGCTAAATTCAGATCCGGGTCTTCGTCATAATATCTTGCAAAGTCATTACCTGCACCTGCTGTAGTGTTTGGAGCACGTGCAATATCAACATCCATTATCGGAGCCAACCAACAATTCCACAAAGTGTCTTGAGACCTATTTTGAATTTCATATTTAACAAAAATGAAATCACGATAATCACCATAGCCCCAAGAATATATAGTTTGTTCAAACTGTAATCTAAAAGGATAACCTTGGTCACGTCTTGATTCGGCACCACCTTCATAATAATTTAAGTCCGTATCTTTAAATGTTGCAAAAATATCTTCGCCTGATATAAATGCAGGACCTTTGGGATAGACTGCTAAGTCCCTTTCATTTTCATCTTGAATATATTTACCAAAATATCTATCCTGTTTCAAAGTATCACTATCTTGGGTATCCCAAAGGGGCCAATTAGGACCGTCGTTTTCGTCAAAAGGAACACCGTCATTAGTACGGAAATCCGTTGAAAAGTAATTTCTGTACTTTTTAATATCAGTATTATCAATCTCATCACCATCATCAATGCTACCGGGAACCATCCAAGACAATCCTGAATTAGGATTATAAGATATTTCACAGAGTTTAACTAATGTTTTTTTAGAAACAGTGTCTATTGGATTGCCTTCGGCATCCCTTGTAATTGTATCTCTCATAACCCATTTTTGAGCGGCGAACCAAATCCCACCACCGAAGAAATATTGATTTAGAGAACCACGGGGCCAATAACCACCACCTCTATTTTGAGCTACATCAAGAAACAATATACCATAGTTAGTAACAGGAAATTGGAAATTACTAACTGTATTCTTTTGCAAATCAAAAGTCTGAGTAGGAGTACGTTGGATTTGTTCCTTTTTTTTCTTCGGATTTTCTTTGATATTAGCGTTTAAATTCACGCTTGTAATAAAAATTCCAAATACGATTGTTAGAATTGTTATTACTTTAATTTTATTATTCATTTTAATACCTCTTTTTCTCATTATATATTTATTTACAACTTACATTTCAATTAATTAAATCTGAAGTAAACAGATAAGAACACGCTTCTCGGTCTTTGGTAATTACCTTGGAAAGCAACATTTGTTTCTAATTGTCGGATATAAGAATCAAATTTTTCTTTTTGACTAACAACATTGTTGCCATCAGTATCTGCATCAGGAGAATATAATCTATTGCCATAATTATCATATTGCGACGAATTAAATGTTGAAGTATTAGCAAAATCAGCATCTTTGTAGTAAGGAACAGAACTGAAATCACCCATTTTACGTCTGAAAGCTAATCCCATATCGTCGGCGTCTCCTGTTGAAGTATAAAGCCCAATAGGACCATTGAAATTAAATACATTGTAAACAAATAATTCAAATTCAATCATAGATCTACCGAATGATTCTCCAAACCAGTCTCTTAGATAAAATTTCTTTCCAAGTTTAAAATCGGCAGACCAAACAGAGGGACCTCTCTCGGTTCTGATTTCGCCTAATGCAACTCCATTTAAATCTGTTTTTGTATAGGGCACACCCGATCTCCAAGTAGCAGTCAAATCCAAATTAGTATTTTCCAATAATTGGATGCCACCGATAGAAGGACCTTGATTGTTACCCCAGACCAAGTCAAAAATAAATTGAGCCCTGTGTCTTATATCATTTGCCGTAGGAAATTCAGACAAGGGAAAAGCTGGGAGTTCCGAATAAGGGTCAACAGGTCGATTATAATTATCACCAGGTGAAGAAGAAGTTGCTACAGACTGTTGCAATGAATAATTTAATCTGAATCCAAATGGATCATTCATTGAATATCTTTTTTGCAAAGTAAATTCCATACCTTTTATATTGCCATATTCAGATACTGCGTAAAGATAAAAAGGAGTAGGAACGGCAGGAACAAATACTTGTCCCAATTGATTATATATATCTTTATAATATGCGGCTACTGTTAGAGCAAACTTATCGGTTAATTGATTTGCATAATTAACTTCGTATGCGTTTGTTCTTTGTGCCTCCATATTAGGATCACCAAGCGAGTTATTGCCTCTAAGTACATTTGTGGCAAAAGCATCATACAAATAACTTAAAGTTGGCATTTGGAAAAACAGACCATAGTTAATAGATATATTGGAACGTTCAGTAATAGGATAAGTTACATTGATCCTAGGACTGACCTGATATTTTATTGTTGAATTAGCAAATCCGGTTTTGGATACAATAGGAACAAATTTACTTGTTTCTGTTCTATATTCGGATTCAGGCATAAATAAGTCAAACCTAAGTCCCGGACTAATAATAATACCTTTATAAGAAATTTGATCTAAAGCATAAGCGGCAAATTTCATTGGGTTATATGGGCTACTTGTTTTTGCATAAACTTCGGCATTAGCCGCATAAATATTGCCACCCCATTGATCAGTATAAACATCAAAGAATGGATTCCCATCCCAAGGCAAACTATTCATATGCCTTTGCAAAGTAAAGTATTTGAATTCAAATCCTGTTTTAAACATATGATTGAATTCGCCATCAATACTTTTAGTAAAATTACCATCGACTTGCCAAATATTACTATTCCTGAATTGTAACGTACGTGTATTTCCATGTTGATAAAAAGCATAAGTTCTTCCCCAAGGATTATTAGAACCTGTTGCATCAGCGGCGCCTTCGATATATCCTGTCAAAGGATTTCTTTGGTTTATATCAAAAGGTGCATATCCATCACTGCTTACGGTATTCCTTTTGATTACCTCATAATTGTCAACAACATTGTTATCCCCGGGTCTGAGCAAAGCATTCTCTACTGTTAAATTATCCTCTGGATACCAAACATCAAATCCCGTGAAATAACCGGGGTCATCCATATTTTTTCTTTTGGAGTATTCTTCACTAATTGAAGAATTAGAAATAGTGAATTCATAATAACTCGTTTCGCTCAATGTATGATTAATCCTTACAAAAGCATTCCATTTAAAGTTATTGCTAACAGTCTGTTTAGCGGCTCTTTCGGGCATTCCATTGGTCATAATATTATTATTTGCATCTCGTAAAGGCAGACCTGTTTTAGTATCATAAAGCCAACCTTCGTCGTTTGAATACAACCAACTCCAACTTGAGTTTTCCCAACTGAGAGATCCATAACTGCCGCCAAAGTTTAATTCTATATTTTTATCAATAGCAAAACGCAAACGACCTTCAAGATTTTTATTCCAAGATTGATTATTCGGCATTTGCCCTAAATTATTCTTCCAAGGATCGTATATTTCATAACTTGCACCATTAAATTTTCTATAAGTATAGTTTGTAGAAATATAAAATGTTGAACCGTCTAAATATGGCAAAGGACCACCGGTACCAAAAGTAAATCTATTTTGCCCGGGTCCCTGAATTTGAGCACCATCTCCGGAAGGCAAAGCTTCAAATGCACGTTTAGTTTTATTATATACTAATTGTTTACCTGAGGCTTGAGAACCATTCAAAGATGATAAATCAGTTCTGTAACGAACATAACCTTCATATTTGTCTGTTCTGCCTCTTTTCATCATAGTATTAACAATACCACCCATTGCATCGCCATATTCAGCTGAAAAGCCACCTGTTAATACTTGAATTTGCTCAGTATCATATTCAGATACGGAAGGTAATCCTCTACCTCCACCTGTAAATTGATTTGAAACATCTAATCCGTCAACTCTGATTTGTGTGTCTTCGGGTCGGCTACCCCTAACGGAATATCCTGAACCTGAGGAAACAACACCGGGAGTCAAAGAAATAACAGCATCAATACCTTCACGAGCTACAGATTCCATATCTTCTTGGCTCATTGTCCTTTGTTGACCAATATTAGAATTTCTAACCATAACTTTTTGAGCAGTAACAACAACAGTCTTTGTTGTTACGCCTTTTTCTTTTAATACAATATTAAGATTAGTAACATTATCAGCAGAAATAGAAACATTTTTCACTTCATAAGGTTCATATCCAACACGAGATACTTTAATAGTGAATTTCCCTGCATCAATATTAACAATAGTAAAACTACCGTTTGGATTTCTGACGTTAGCTCCACGCAAAGTACCTACAACGCGGACAGTAGCACCAATAATAGGTTTGCCTTCAGCATCCTTAACGGTTCCTTTTAAAGTTCCGTAAATACCCGCATAAAGAAAAGCCGGCATTGCCATAAGAACTATAAAAAGTAGAATTAATAATTTTCGCATAATTTGCTCTCCAATTTATTTATCTATTCATCTATTTTATTTAATTACATTCATCATTTTCGAAATAGTAGCTGTTTTAGTTTTGATAGTACAATAATAAGTTCCGGAATTAATATTATTCAAATTAATATCAAAGAAATTCAAACCGTAATCCAAATTGCCATTATAAATTCCCAATACTTTGTTTCCCAAAATATCATATAATGAAATAGAAGCATTAACATCTTTTGTTTCCGTATAAACACTAACTTTTGCAAAATCACTAACAGGATTAGGCATTATTTCCATTTTGATAACATCATTATTTTTTAAATTGTCTTCAACGCCAACAACTGTATCAAAATTGCCAACTTGTACAAATTGGTTAACTTGCCCATAAAATTGACTATTCCTTTCATCTTGATCTGTCATAGTCATTGAATACATTTTTATAATAGGAATTTGTAAAAGATCATTAGGAACATAATCGGGCAATAAAGTACATCTGTCAATTTCATCACTTTGGGTTACATTAACGGTATCAGCCCAAGAATTTGAAGATTTATTTCTTGTAGCTAAATAAATATCAGTAGTAAGAAATGTACCTGCATCAGGGTCATAACCAACTAAATCAACCCATTTGGCAACTAATGCAGAGCCGTCAACAGTCCTTGCCAATTGTAATTCAATATCGGAAGGATTTATGTTATCACCTGCCGAGTTTTTAACATCCCGATAAATCATATATGCACCTGTTGGTTTTGCAACTTCTCTAATTCCCCAAGTACCATTTTCTTTATAATATTCAAAAATTTCATAATCATCAACATTATGATTCGCATCGAATATTCCGCCATGACAAATAATGGAAAAATCTCCATTTTCAAAAACAGCAAACCCTTTTGTTGAATAACTAAGAAGTATTGTATCACCGGGAAATCCTTTTGAAGAAGCAAAGTCAGCAATTAAAGAAGTCGGAATAATGTCAAAATCACTCCAAGTTGTACCATAATCTGTAGATTTTGATACACCAATTGTATTAATTGATGTACTTTTAAACCCACCATAAACAGCAAGATACATAACTTGATTTGCATCCATTTTAAAATCTATCATTTGATTGATACGATACTTCGGCTGATCAACAGCCTTAAATTTATTACTATTCCAAGCATCAGGAATAGTTTCATTGAATTCACTTTCAACATCATCAGTTTTTCTAAGACCTATATGACTGGCATTTTCCAAGTCGTTTTCATCAACGGGAGATAATCCACCTGCCGCGACATAAAAATATTTTGAAGGGTCGTCTTTATAAACACCTGAAAGCACTCTTGAATCAGTACTCCAATTATAAGTTTTGCCACCAAAATCCAAGCTTATATGTGCATTCATCGGTATTTCATCTGCGGATTGAATATCGGGATTCCACATTTCGGAAACAAAACCTTGCCAAGTACTTTCCTCTGGATGTTCATATTTATAATCAATCACTGGAAAAGTAGCAGCAACCATTTGTTTACCATTCATTTTGAATCCATAGCAAGTAGGATATCTCGCTGAAAAATAACCAATAGCATCTTTGTCGTAGATTACAATTTCATCGTCCCAAGTCTTACCCAAATCACTTGATTTCCTAAGCATCAAATTATAAGATCTATTTTGTCCTTGGTAATCGGCATAACCAGGAGTTGTGTTTGGATTCCAATAACCTCTTTTAATATGCAATAAATTACCTGTAGTTCTATCCATAACATAAGTTTTATTTGTTTTTAAATAAATACAGGAAAATAAATTGCTTAAAGAATCGAATGTTCTAAATTCTGTCGCTTGGGTAGATGACGTATTAGTTTTCATCGGCAATAAGTTTTCCAAAGAAACAGTTTGATGCTTCATATTCAACTCATACTTGGATAGCTGATATTTCTGTCTCGGCATTTCTTGAGCAAAAGCCGTTACTCCCGTTAGAAAGATTGCAATAATTGCAACGCTGAAAACCTTTTGAAATTTGTACAAAAAGTTCATAAGTCCTCCATTTTTATTAAATTATACAATAACTATATTACTCTACATTTTTTTATATACTATCTTTAATATATAATGAAAATTTATCAAACTCAAATATAACAAGAATATTTGTATTTGCTAAATAATTATGAGTTAATTTTCTTTCATTTTACTAACATAAAAAATAATTATTTGTATTACTCATAATTCATCTCTACAATCCTATTAAAATAAAATTTAAAATTTAAATTGAAATCCGTATATCAATGAACAAGATGCATTAAATTTATTATTGTCACCGACAAATTCCGGTAATTGTGCTGAATATAATCTACCCTCAGCACCTAAAGTCAGATCAAAACTTGAGAATAAATTATATTTTGTAAAAATCCTACCATAACCTAATGGACCTTCATTTGTGGCTCCTAACCCTACTCTTCCGATTAATGCTAATGAGTTAGTAGTCCAAAAAGAATTCTCATAAAAAACAGAAGCCCAAATCATCTGTTTGCTATTTTTTAATACGATGGGTTGCTGATAATTTATAGAAAAGCCATACCCTGTTTCGTTTGATTCTACACCTGCAATAAGACTTCCCATTTTCTTTTTGACATTAACAACAGCATTTTCATTATAAGTATATTCTGTATATCCTAATTCAACACCTATTCTTTCTTTTTTATTCACAGCATAAGCAACACTTTGGGAAAAATGAGATATTGCTGTGCTTGTAGCATTTTTTCCGGTTCTAACAATATCGGTTCCAAAGAAAGACGCGACCTGAACTTCTTTGTTATTATCAATATAACTATTATTATACATAAAATTATCGGGGAAATATGCAATTGAATTTTCATTAATAATTGAATTTATTTGAATAGATGCTAAATTGTCAGAATCAGAATAATGATTTTCATTTTGAATAACAGTATTTAAAGTACTAATGTTGTTTTTTTCAATTGTATTAAAATCAGAGTTTTGAGCACTGATGTTTACAGGAATTGTCGAATTATCAATTTTGTCATCTGTCTGTTTATTCATAGCAAAATTATTGCCGGCAAATTGTTCTGTGGCTTTATCAGTTAATTCTGTTTTTATAGCAGAACCAGCAAAGATTTTTTTAGATTCTTTCTTTACAAATTTTTTAGATTGATTCTTTACAATAATATTTTTTTTATATTTGAGTGAGGATTTTGTTTTTGATTTTGAACTATTAGATAAATTAATATCCTCAATTTTATTTTCAGTTTTTGTTAGATTGGCAATGCCAGAATGTTTAGTAATTTTTGATTTATTTTTATAGGAATAGTCGCTTATTTGGAAAACCATAAGAAACATCAAAGCAATAATCGAAGCGGCTAACATAGAAGCATTGCTCCAAACAAAAGCTCTTCGTCTTTTATATTCAGGAGCTTTTGCAAGGATTTTCATCAGAATGATATCCTCGGTTCTATCAATTAAATCGGC
This sequence comes from uncultured Hyphomicrobiales bacterium, assembly GCA_964628675.1. Taxonomy (GTDB): domain Bacteria; phylum Bacteroidota; class Ignavibacteria; order Kapaibacteriales; family UBA2268; genus CAZVPQ01. The sequence goes on from CAZVPQ010000009.1 coordinate 13,382, forward strand.
AGGAGGCACAATAGTTTTCGCATCTTCTTTGAATGCTATACTTAGATTAATAGCATCATCGAATTTTTTTTGCGATGATTTATCGGCTGATATCCTTTGGCGGAGAAAATCGTCCTCGTACTCGGTCAATTCTCCGTCGATATATTTCGATATTAATCCATCAAGATTCATGTAACTCCCTTTTAATTGGTGCCAATAATTTTCTTAAAATTTCTCTAGCTCTGTAAACTCGCACTTTAACAAGTGACAACTGTATGTCCAAAATATCAGCGATTTCTTTATACGAACATTCTTCATACTCTCTCAAGAGAATAGCTTCTCTTAAAGGTATTGGCAAACTCGAAATAGCTTTATCCAATATTTCCTTTAAGGCAACATCTCTTTGCACTTCGAGTTGAGTTTTATAAGCCAGCTCATCAAATGATTCGTGCTGTTTTTTAGTACGCACAATATTCAAACAACTGCGACGAGCTATCGTATAAATCCAAGATGTAAAATTCTCGCCTCTAAAATCTGTTCGATGCTCATAGACTTTAATAAAAGCGTCTTGAAAAGCATCTTCCGCCAACATTTTATCACCCAGCATCCTAAGACAAAATCTATAGATTTTTTTATTATACTTCCGATAAAGAATTTGAAAAGCTTCGGCACTGCCTCTTCTCAAATCCTCTATTGTTTCTTCCAAACCTTCAGTTTGTTCAAAACTTTCGGGGTCAATATTTTTATTTTTAGTGAACATATCTTAAGATTTTATCTTATGCAAACCTTTCTAATATATAGACACATCATAATTAAAATAAGTTACAAATATTCATCATTTTTTTTCAATTGGTGTTTCAATTACTATTTGCACAGTTCTCGAATAGCTTCTTCCCTCCGGTATATCATTATTATACAATAACTTATTGCTACCGACCGGATTTATGGTTAAATTTTCACTTTTTACTTTTAATATTTTCTGAACTTCTAAGACTCTGCGTTTTGCAAGCTCTAAATTATATTCACTTTCTCCGGTTCTATCCGTATAACCGGAAATAGTAACTTTTGAATTAGGCATAATATTTGATTTTATTTCCTGCAATATTTTTTTATGATAGGGTTTGATATCAGCTTTATTAAAATCAAAAACAATCAAAGAAAATCTTTCAATTCTTTTATCATCTTTTAATTCATACCTTTTTTTCTTAATCGTCAGTAATTTTAAATCTACATTTTTTTCAATTTTCTTCTCTTGATTAGCATCATCTTTGACATCTAAACTAATATTTAAAGGCTTTTCCACCTTAGGCATAGGGTCTTTTTCAATTTGCCAAATTATTTCATTGATTTGATTTTCTCCTTCGAAATGTCTGAGCAAAGCATTATCTTGTTTGACATCAATTTGCCAGTCTTTTAAACCTGCTTCAGCATTTACTGTCGGATTAATAGATAAAATAGGCGGGTCTGAAGTTCTTTCAATATCTTTTAAATTCAGTGGCTTTATCAAATCATTATATTTAGTTTCAATTTCAGCTCTTTGATTTTCTTTGATACCGTCGGGAACGTCATTATTACTTGGATTTGCAGGTAGATTACGGCTTTTTATTTTTAAACGGTTTTGAGATATTCCCCAAACATTTGTTAAATAATCTTTTATAGCCAATGCCCTTTGTTTGGATAAATATAAATTATTCGCTTCTTCTTCCAAATCATTATTGCAACCAAGAACCGTAATTGATATATTCGGATTTTTTCTCAATCTCTCACCAATAATATTCAAAAGGTTAGAATAAATTTTTAAAGTATTTCTCGGCAAAGAATCTTCCGAAAAATTTAAAGTTTCATCTTTACTTAATAAATTCATCGAG
>CAZVPQ010000010.1:0-14924 GCA_964628675.1 uncultured Hyphomicrobiales bacterium
GGACGTGGCGAAATTGGTAGACGCGCTAGACTTAGGATCTAGTGGGGCAACCCGTGGGAGTTCGAGTCTCTTCGTCCGCACTAAATTAATCTGTGTTTCAGATGTTTGTTTATTATTTGAGGAAATATTTTGGAAAAAAATATAAAAGAAATCAGTAGTACTGAATATGAAGTCGAATTTATTTTGACTAAAGAGGAAGTTGAACCTGAGCTGTTAGATGCTTATAAAGAAGCTCAACAACATATTGATTTGAAGGGTTTCAGAAAAGGCAGAGTACCTATCAAATTAATTAAACAGTACTTCGGGAAAAAAATTGAAGCCGAAACAATTGAAGAAATATCGCAGAAAAAATTCGAAGAATTTATGGAAGAAGATAAAATAAAAGCTGTTGGCACTCCAAAATTAGTAGATTTAAAAACCGAAGATACTGAATATCGTTTTAGAATCAATTATGAAATTCTCCCTGAATTTGAACTAAAAGGTTATACAGATTTAAAAATTGATGAACCTGCTCATATTGTTAGCGATGAGGAAATAGATAAAGAGATAAATTATCTTTGTCGTAATAGTGGCGAATTAGTTGACGATGATTCTGTTAAAAACGAATTGTATATTGTTGATATAAACTTCCAAGAGATTGATGAACAAACTAATGCACCTATTGATGGAAAAGAAGCTACAGATTCAAAAGTATTTTTAGATGATGAGAAGATAATCCCGGAATTAAAAACTCGTTTATTAGATAAAAAAGTAGGTGATAATTTTGTTTTTCGTCCAAAAGATAGCGACCCTTATGCTGAAGACAAATTATTTCGTTTGACGATAAAAAATATTCAACAATTAGTTCCAAAAGAATTTACAGATAAGTTTGTTGAAGAATATTCTAAAGGCAAGTTCAAAACTGCACAAGAATATCGTGACGAAGTCGGATTTCAACTTCAAGAGCAATGGGATGAAAAAAGTCGACAAGAAATGGAAAACCAAATTGTTACTAAATTAGTTGATTTGCATGACGTTGTTCCACCTGAATCAGTTGTCGAAAATGTTATTGATGCTATGGTTGAGGACATAAAAAAGCAATATGAAAAAACTCCAAAAATTGAAAATGTCGATAGAGATGTTATGGCTAATGACCTTAGACCTTTGGCAGCAAGAACAGTTGTTTGGGAATTAATAAGGAATAAAATTATTGAAAAAGAAGGTATCAAAGTTGAAGATTATGATGTAGATGAATTACTATCAAAGATGCCCGGTATTGAAAATATTGACCCAAATACTTTAAAATCAACGATTCTTGATAATAAACAGTTTACAGATCAAATAATTTCTAAGAAAGTCATTGACTTTTTAATTGAATTTGCAGAAACAAATGAAGTTGATTTTGATGAATATTCTAAGAAAAATGAGCATCATCATGACCACGAACATGACCATCATGACCATGAGCATACTGAAACAGAAGATATTCCTGAAAGCAATATTGACAAATCAGACGATGTTGAAACTGCAAATACCTAAAATTTTGCAGGCTCATATATTTCAAATTATATCATATAAATTCCATTTCTATTATTGAAATGGAATTTTTTTTTAAAAGATTGATTAAATATATACGTTAAGTAATAATATTAAATTTAAGATTAATAAAATTAAGGAATAATAATGATAAATCAATTGATACCTATGGTAGTTGAGCAAACTAATAGAGGCGAACGCTCTTATGATATTTATTCTAGATTATTAAAAGAAAGAATCATATTTATCGGAACAGCAATTGATGATAATGTAGCAAATTTAGTCATAGCGCAAATGCTATTTTTATCCAGCGAAGACCCTAAAAAAGATATTAATTTATACATTAATTCGCCAGGTGGTAGTGTTAGTTCCGGATTGGCAATTTATGATACTATGCAGTTTGTAAAACCTGATATTTCTACAATTTGTATGGGAATGGGAGCATCAATGGCGCAAGTTTTACTTTGTGCCGGAGCAAAAGATAAAAGATATGCTCTTCCGAATGCCAGAATATTGATGCATCAACCTATGGGCGGTACTGAAGGACAAGCAAGTGATATTGAAATTTATACTAAGGAAATGCTTAGAATCAGGGAAACTTTATATTCTATAACTGCTAAACATTCAGGCAAAAAACTTGAGCAAGTGAAAAAGGATTCCGATAGAGATTTTTATATGACAGCACAGGAAGCTTTAGATTATGGAATAATTGATAAAGTTATGGAGAAACATCCTGAAGAAGAAGTTAAAAAATCCTAATAACAATATAGATTAATTATTAATTAAAATCATTCACAATATATTTCAATAATGGCAAATAGTAAAAATAATAATAGTAAAATAATCCGCTGTTCTTTTTGCGGAAAATCCGTCAATCAAGTGCAGAGTATGATAGAAGGTCCTGATAATGTTTTCATTTGCGACCAATGTATCAAAAATTCAGAGTATATGTTAAAAAGAAATGCTTTGAATAGTATTGATTTAAGTGGAAACGGCAAATTGCCCAAACCTTCTGAAATTCATAAGCAACTTGATCAATATGTTATCGGGCAAGAACATTCTAAAAAAATTCTTTCGGTTGCAGTTTATAACCACTACAAAAGAATACAATCTGTTTCTATGAACAAAGATTTCGAAGAGGTTGAAGTTGACAAAAGTAATATTTTACTTTTGGGACCGACAGGCACAGGGAAAACATTACTTGCCCAAACATTAGCTAAAATTTTGAAAGTGCCTTTTGCTATTGCAGATGCTACAACTTTGACCGAAGCGGGTTATGTAGGGGCTGATGTAGAGAATATTTTACTTTCATTAGTTCAAAATGCTGATTATGATTCGAACTTGGCAGAAATTGGAATAATTTATATTGATGAAATAGATAAAATAACTCGTAAGAGTGAATCAAGAAGCATTACGCGTGATGTTTCCGGCGAGGGTGTTCAACAAGCTTTGCTAAAAATATTGGAAGGCACAGTTGCAGGAATTCCACCAAAAGGTGGGCGAAAGCATCCGGAACAAGAATTAATTTATCTTGATACTAAAAATATATTATTTATTTGTGGGGGAGCTTTCGAGGGATTGGAAAAAACAATTGCCCAAAGATTAAGAACAACTACAATTGGCTTTACTGCAAAATCATCTGATACAATTGAAGAAACATATAAATTGCTGGAAGAAGCCGAACCTGATGATTTGATTAAATATGGATTTATTCCTGAACTTACCGGAAGACTTCCTGTTGTAGTGGCTTTGGAAGAATTGTCTGATGAAGCTTTATTTAAAATTTTAACAGAGCCAAAAAATGCTATTCTAAAGCAATATAAAAAGTTACTAAAAATGGAAGGTGTAAATTTAGAATTCGAAAAATCTGCCTTGAAAGAAGTTATAAAAGAAGCTAAAAAAAGAAAAACCGGTGCCAGAGCTTTGAGATCAATTGTTGAAGAAGTAATGTTGCCTATTATGTATGAAATCCCCGACAAAGATAATATTGATAAATGTATTATTTCAAAATCTTGTGTTTTAGGTAAAGCTAAAGCAAAATACATACAAAATAAAAAGGCAAAAGAAAAAACAGCATAGAGAAGTTCTAATTAGTTGAAAAAATATTATTTTTTTGGTTAGTTGAAAAAAATATGATAAATTGCTTATCTCTATAATGGTTATTATTATAAAACATAAATAGGATTATAAAATTATGTTCGCATTAGTTGAAATAGCAGGGAATCAATACGAGGTTAAAGAGAAAGATCAAGTAAAAGTTCCTTTACTGAACGGGGATCCCGGCGATGAAGTTAAATTTGATAATATTTTGCTTACAAAAGATGAAGACAATATTAATGTTGGTTCGCCATACATTAGTGGTAGCGTCTCTGCAAAAATATTAGAACATGGTAAAGATGATAAAGTTTTGGTTTTTCATAAAAAAAGACGTAAAGGATATAGAAAACTAAATGGTCATAGGCAACATTATACTATGATTGAAATTTCTAATATTAATTTAGATAGTTGATTTATCAATTTAGAAAAAATATTAAATATAAAAAGAGGTAAATACAATGGCTCATAAAAAGGGCGGTGGCTCAACAAAAAATGGAAGAGATTCTCACGGTCAAAGACGTGGTGTTAAAAAATTTGGTGGTGAATTTGTTAAAGCCGGCAATATTATTGTTCGTCAATTAGGTACTAAATTTCACCCCGGTAATAATGTAGGACTTGGCAATGATTTTACAATATTTTCATTGATTGAAGGACATGTTAAATTCGAAAGAAAAGGCAGAAATAAAAAACAAATTTCTGTTTATCCGACCAATAATTAATTTATTCTTACTCTACTTGCAATAAAAAGAGGCTTTTGTTTAAGTCTCTTTTTTTATTTTATCTTTATACATTTTCCTGATTTGGGATCAATGTAATCACCATTTACTATATTTATCATATAAAAATAAACGCCATTGGGCAAAGAGTTGCCAAAATTATCTTTTCCATTCCAATGAATAATGTTTTCGCCAACATTAAACTGAGGTTTTATTGTACGAACATTGTTGCCGTTTAGGTCATATATTTTCAAAGTCATATCACCCTTATTATCCGGTGATTTGAACCTAAAAACAATATCAGTCTCATCAGAAAACGGATTGGGTCTATTTGTTAAATTCAAAATAAACGAATTAATTGATGTAAAAACGGTATAATTTTCTGTTGATTTATTACCCTCAATATCAGAATAGTTAACTTCAATATTGTTTTGCACATTCTCAAAAGAATCGGGTATAAAACTGAGTATAGCTTTTAAACTATCTTGATTGAGCAATTCGAATTTATATGATTCTGTGTTTAGTTCAGATTGCTTCAAAAAATTAATTCTAAAAGTAATAGTATTAGTTGTAAATTTTAATTTTGAATTATCAAAAATTCTGACGTCAATTTTAGGTTTTAGTGAAACATAAGCGCTGTCTTGTATTTCAATACCGTCAAATTTAATCGATATCCAAGGTTTTACTTCATCTCTGAGGATATGCAAATTTATATTTGCATTATTATTGAACTTATATTGTTCAATAATTGAATTATCAGCGTTTAAATTGATGTCAACAACATTGTCTGATGCCAAATTGTCCGTATTTATTTGTTGAGAAAATGATTGACTACTATTTATATCGAGTTCTCCAATATTCAAATTGTAATCATAGTTTTGACCAGCATTAGTTAAAACCTGTATTAATGCTTTTGCATTTTTGGATTTACTTCTTAAAGAAAGATTTTCAATTATCGAATTTACCTTTTGTTGATCTCCCCTAATAATGCTATCATTCGAAAAAGAAGAATTTATTTTTGATATTGCCAATTCCGAAGCCGGTAATAAATCAACATTAATTTCATTTAGTGCAAAATTAGCATTTTTATTTAATTTGTTAAATTCCAATACAATTTTAATATTAGGAAATATCTTAGTATCAATTCCCGAAATATCAATACTTGATTTATTATTTTCTTCGATTAATAGAGAATCATTTTTTTGAGCATCTGTACCATAAATGAACGTTTTTACAGCCATATCAGTAAAATTCAAATCTCCTGTCAATATCAATTTATCCCATTTTTTTGCATACCCCATAAGTGGTGTTTCCAATCTACCTTGGTTGGCATCGAAACTTAAAGTCCCTGATAAATATATACGATAGCCAATAAAATTAATGTCTTCAGCAATTTTATCCATTCCTTTTCTACCAGCAAAAGCATAAGAGACATATAAAACATCTGAAGTATCAGGAAGTTGATAAATTAAATCGGCACCGTAATCACTCAATGCTTTTTTAAGCGAGTTAAAACTGCCAATGGCATTGCTGTCTTTGATACTAGTATGATAAAATAATCTCCAAGCACTACCACAAGCCGCTAATAATAAATAGTCTCCAACTTTAACAGAATCATTTAAATAATTAACAACATCAACATTAGCATTTTCACCTGCATAAGTGTAATATTGTTTAGAATATAAATAATGCCCGTCAGTACCGGAAAGTACTACGATGTTAATCCCGACAGGGGCATTGTCAACATGTGGAGTTACAATATAAAAGGTCGAATCTACTTTTATTTCTGCATACCTTGCCGTATCTTTGCTACCTTTAACACCTCGGGCGGCTTCTATATTAAATTTTTTAATTGATTGCGAAAAACTAATTTTAGTTGAATTATCAGTTGTATCTATCCGCAAGTTTGTCAACGAACAATCATTAAAATTCATTTTGTTGAATTTGACTTTAGTTGATTTTACAATATCCTCATCGGAAGTATAAAAAGGAATTCTTAACCATTGACTTTCCTTTTGCGAAGTATCAATATCTCGACCATAAAAAACATAAGTTTTATTAGTATTGAGTTTAATATTAGGTTGCCAATCAATATAGTTTTCTTTTGTTGTGATTTCATCAGGTTTTGATTGATAAATTACATTTTCATTACCATTGAATAAATTTTCTTTAATAATAAAATCATATAATATATTTTCGTTGTGAGCCATAGGATTTAAGACTCTAAATCTTGGATTTTGATAATTCATATTCCAATAAGACATCGGCTCAAGTGCAAGAACACCATCTTGAAAAACTTTGAAATCCTCATTGTAAAGTAGTCTTTTGTTACCATAACTATCTGAATAATATATTTTAACATTGTTATTACCAAGCTTATTTTCAATCATTAATGAATCAAAAATAAAATTGCGAGAGCGGCAAATATCTTGAAAGCTTAGAGTCAATGTGTCTTGTGTGTTAGCGTATTTGTGATATAAAATTAAATTTGTAATTCCATGCGAGCAAGGACCATTATTATAAAAAATGCCTTTAAGTTTTGCATATTTATCGCTACTAAGAATAATGGAATGATCAGCATAGTTAGTAATTTCAACATCTTTTTCCATTATAAAAAATAGAGGTTTGGGAGCAATTCTGATTTTTGTTAAAGGATCTGCTAATAAAGTATATTGCATTAAATAGGCAATATATAAAGGCTCACTGCTAAATAATGGAGTTTTAGCATTATTTACAATCTCACCGAAACTTCTTTCAATTTTTGATGTATCAGATAGAATTTCCAGCATTTTAGTTACCAATTGAAGCCCGGGCAATTCCAAGCCGAGATTGGAAGAACCTCCATCGCCGATAAAACCTCTTTCGGGAATTAATAAATAGTCTTCGTTCCTCGCAGTTCCTTGCGGTTCGGCGAAAGCCGCAGTATTACAAGATATAGTAGTAAAAAAACTATATTTAAACCTATTATTTAGGTATTGTGGATGCCAGCCATCCATATCCAATACCTGAGGAGAACCATGCCCATAAAAATTAACCCAAACAGCGCCTTTATCAATTTTTGAAATTATTTCATTTGCTTCCAGTTCCCCGGCAATCGTAGGATCTTTTTTGGCAACCATCATAGTATCCCCTCCAATTTCAGAGGTCATCCAACCACTGAAAACTAAAGCCTGCATACTTTCTTTAAATCCTTGTCTTTCGGACTCAGTGGAACCACCTGTAAGCGTAAGAAATGTTTTCATCCAAGGTTGTGGAGGGATAGTGTCATATTCAATCAATTTATTAATTACTGCCGATAATTCATTAGTGTTTTTAACTGGCAATCTCCCAACAAACATATCGTGAACGTAGTCAATACCTGTGTCAAGCAAAGAGTACCAATAATCGCTAACAGGCCAACCATAAGAAGGGACATAATCAATATTAACCGAACCGGATAGTTTATTTCTGGCATCCCAATCAGCATCTCCGATTAATAATAAGTACGATGGTGTAGGTGCCACCCAATTCGTCTGTGCATATTTTAAAAATTTTTTGATTGCATGAGGTGATTTCACTCCATAATTAAATTCCTTATATATATCATCTACATCAATGACTTTAACATTGATATTTTGATAATCCCTTCTAAATTCCGCTAATCTATCTGCACCAGAGACAAAATCCTTATAAGCAATAAAAATAGCATCAGTATGATTAGTATCATTTTTTAAATCTGTTTTGTTTACTTTTTGGATTTGAGCTAATTCAATAGAATTTTTATCAAATATCATTAAATCATAAGATCTATTTTCACTTAAATTTTGCTCTATTAAATAGTGCTCTTCACTATCCACCGGGTAAGAACCATAAATTGATGCTGTATTATTTTTGGAAGCACTCTCAAATTTGATTGATTGACCTACTAAAACTGAAAATACCCAAGCCTGATTTTCTGCAATACTGGAAATGTCGATACTGCCCAAATCTTTGAGTTTAGTAATAATTTCGTCGGGAATTTTCATTTTTATATTATTTGTTATAGTAAGAACACTCCCGGAAGGGACAGAATTCAAGAAGCTAACAACACCACTATAGCTTAAAAAGTTTTTAAAATAATATTGATTATAATTTGGTGGGTAAACTGCTGAAATATGAAATCCCGGAATCGTGTCAGTATAAATACTATCATTAATAACAATCGATGAATATGGATTGTTTGTCTTGACAGCCGCAGAAATTGAAAGATTTTTTTCGCCTTGAATTTCACTAAATAAATTATTCTTTTTATCTAACAATAAAATATCTTTATTTGAAAACCCATTTACAATTAATTTGGATTTTTGATTTAATTCAGGAATTTTGAAAACTGCTTTCCCGTTGGTAGCAAAAGGTTTTGATTTGCCTTCTACTTCTATAAAATCAATACCAATATCATCAGGTTGAATTATGTGATTATTCCCGTCTTTTTGACCAATATTTTCAATTCTAATTTGATTTATTCCTGAAGCAATAGATTGAGAGGGTAGTGAATACACAAAATCGAAAATTTTACCTGTATCAACTTTAACATTATGATACAAAGAATTGTTAAAAATAAAATTCAAATTGTGTTTATTTATCAGTTCTTTGTTCCAAACAATACTTTCATAATTAACTCTTATTGTTAAGGAATCACTTTGATTAAATGATGGCAAATAGAAAAAATCGAAATCGAAATAATTATTTCTATACGAAGAAAATAATTTCCATAACCATTTTTCTCGATAGATATTTTCAACATCGTATTGATAAGCGAAATCTCCGCGGAAATAATCGGTTTCTTTTTCAAAATGTCGAGAATACAGAACTGTGTTTATTGTGTCGCTAACATTACCAGGCTGTTCAAAAGTCTGAAATCTCAAACCTAAATGAGAATCATCATAATAAAAAAAGAAAGGTGCAAAATCCGTATAAAAATTCAACCAAGTAGTATCTCCTGCGGCTCTATGCCCTTCAAATATTATTTCTTGTTGATTATCTAACAAACTGTCGGAATTCAAAAAAGCTAAAGGTTGCTCCTGCCCTTTAAACAATAAGTGGAAATATTTTCTATTTTTACCTTTGTAATCAGGCATTAATTTAATCAAATCCCTTGCTTTTACTAATGCAATACCATCTTTAGTTGTCTTTATCTGAAGATAGTCCATATCGGGATTATACCAATTTTCATCATCTTGGATAAAATTTTGATATTTTTTTGATTTTGAAATTAATTTTTTAATTGAATTTAGTTGATTTTTATTGATGATATTAGAATATAATGGTGAATCAATCTCATTATTATTAAAATCTGATAGAGATAGTTTTTGTTTGAATTTTAGATTAATTTCGGCATTATTAATAATTGAGAGTAGCCGGGTTCCCGCATTATATTCAAATGGTCTAATAATTAATTCCGTTACGGGAATTCCCTTGAGGTAACCTATATGTTTTAATTTAATATTCGGTTTATAAGATTTGCCTAAACCTAAATCGTCAAAATTATTAATATTTTTGAATGAATTTATTTTGTATTGGAAATCATCAACTTTTGCGGAAGGCAAAGCAATTAATAAACGAATTTCTTCTAATTTGTTGTCATAATATGATGTTAAATACTTGTCTTTAATATTATTTAAAGTGAATTTCGTTTCATTGGGAGTATTACTTTTTTCAATTGATAATGAATCAATTTTTATATTAATCCCGTTTGCTGAAGTATTGATTTTAATAGTTTGAGACTGTGCAAAACTTATTAAAAATAAATTTATAAGAACTATAATTATTATTCTTTTCATAATCTTTCACTTTTCTTTTAAAAAAGTAGAAATTTACATTCAATCCCAACTATATTAATAATATTATAAGACAAAATTATCAATAAAAAATTGTTTTGACAAATACATTCATTATTTAATTGATTATTCCGGTTAATTTTTTTTTAATGAGTATTCAAACTTTTTAATGAGTATTCAAACTTATTGTTTGATCTAATATTTTGCAAAAACTTTTCCACATTTTAATAAATAATGGATTTTTAATGAAAAAATAAATTATTTTTGCTTGGTTTGATTAGAGAATAAATGAAAATATTAAATGAATAGAAATAAGTTAAAAAAGCAAAATATTCAAATAAATTTATTAAGTAGAATTTCAAAGCGGTTCTTATAGAATCGCTTTTTTTATGTTAAATAGTTATGGTTTGTAAATGCTAAATAATAATATTAAATTAATTTTAAAAGATGGTACGGAGTTCTCAGGATTTTCATTTGGTTATAATGGTTCTTCTGCGGGTGAAGTTGTCTTTAATACTGCAATGACAGGCTATCCCGAAAGTTTGACGGACCCGTCCTACAAAGGTCAAATCCTCGTTTTGACTTATCCTTTGATTGGTAATTACGGTGTGCCGGATTTGAATCGAGAAAACGGATTATTGAAAAATTTCGAGTCGGAGGGCATTCATATATCGGGTTTGATTATTTCGGATTATTCAGAAAATTATAATCATTGGGACGCAACTAAAAGTCTGGGCGATTGGCTCAAAGAGAATAAAATACCTGCAATTTACGGTATTGATACAAGAGCTTTGACAAAGCATTTAAGAGAAAAAGGTACTACATTAGGTAAAATAGTTTATCAAAATAATGACATTGATTTTTATAACCCAAATCAGGAAAATCTCGTATCCAAAGTTAGCTGTAATGAAAAAATAGTTTATGGCAATGGTAAATACAAAATTCTTTTAGTTGACTGCGGTGTAAAATTTAATATTATACGCTATTTGTTAGATTTTGATACTCAAATCATCAGAGTCCCTTGGGATTATGATTATTTCCAAGAAGATTATGACGGACTGTTTATTTCTAATGGTCCGGGCGACCCTAAAACTTGTCAAGTAACTGTGGATAATCTCAAATCTTCACTTGAAATAGATAAACCTGTTTTTGGTATCTGCTTAGGTCATCAGTTATTGGGTTTGGCATCGGGAGCAGAAACGTATAAGTTGAAATACGGGCATAGGAGCCACAATCAACCTGTATTACTCAAAGGAAGCAATAGAGCTTATATTACTTCTCAAAATCACGGTTTTGCGATTGACGATAATTCGATTAATAAAAACTGGGACACTTATTTTATTAATTTGAATGATGATTCTAACGAGGGATTAAGGCATAAGAGCAAACCTTATTTTTCTACTCAGTTTCACCCTGAAGCGTCAGGTGGTCCGACAGATACAGAATTTTTATTTCATGATTTTATTGAATTGGTTAAAAAATGGAAAAAATGATAAAAAAAGTTTTACTATTAGGTTCAGGTGCTTTAAAAATCGGAGAAGCCGGAGAGTTTGATTATTCCGGTTCGCAAGCATTGAAAGCTCTACGAGAAGAAGGAATAACTTCCGTTTTGGTAAATCCGAATATTGCTACTATTCAAACATCTGAAGATATTGCGGATAAAATTTATTTTTTACCTGTTACACCTTATTTTGTTGAGCAAATTATTAAAAAAGAAAAACCCGACGGTGTATTACTCTCTTTTGGTGGTCAAACTGCTCTGAATTGTGGTATCGAACTTTTTAACAAAGGTATTTTCGAGAAATATAATGTTGATGTTCTCGGTACACCGATACAAGCAATAATGGATACGGAAGACAGGGAGTTTTTTGTACGCAAATTATCAGAAATCGAAGTTAAAACGCCGAGAAGCATAGCTTGTACAAATATTGAAGATGCTATTAAAGCGGCAAATGAGTTAAATTATCCTATAATCATTAGAGCGGCTTATGCTTTAGGTGGATTGGGCAGTGGTTTTTGCAATAATGAAGAAGAACTTATCAAACTTTCAAATAAAGCACTTGCACATTCCCCTCAAATATTAATCGAAGAATCTTTGAAAGGCTGGAAGGAAATTGAATACGAAGTCGTAAGGGATAAATATGATAATTGTATTACTATATGCAATATGGAAAATTTTGACCCTCTTGGGATTCATACAGGAGAAAGCATTGTTGTAGCACCTTCTCAGACTTTGAGCAATAAAGAATATCATAAATTGAGAAAATTGTCTATTGGAATAATTAAGCATATAGGAATAGTCGGTGAATGCAATGTCCAATTTGCTTTGGACCCGAATTCCGAAGATTATAGAGTAATAGAAGTGAATGCCCGTCTTTCACGTTCTTCAGCTTTGGCATCGAAAGCTACAGGTTATCCACTTGCTTTTGTTGCGGCAAAACTCGGTCTCGGATACGGATTGCATCAGATAAAAAATTCAGTTACAAAAACAACTTCCGCATTTTTTGAACCTGCATTAGATTATGTGGTCTGCAAAATTCCACGCTGGGATTTGAATAAATTCAAGGGCGTATCAAAACTCATTGGCAGTAGTATGAAAAGTGTTGGTGAAGTTATGGCTATCGGCAGAACATTTGAAGAAGCCCTGCAAAAAGGTTTGAGAATGATTGGGCAAGGTATGCACGGGCTTGTCGGTAATAAAGATTTAGTGATTGAAAATTGTGAAAAAGAGCTTGCGGAACCGACTGATATGAGAATTTTTGTTATTGCTATGGCATTAAAAAATGATTATTCTATTGAAAAAATTCATGAGCTTACAAAAATTGATAAATGGTTTCTTGAAAAATTGAAAAATATTTATACGATGAGAAATCAAATTTATGAATATAATACTTTGGAAAAATTGCCATTGCCCTTGTTGATAAGAGCTAAACAGTTAGGATTTTCCGATTTTCAAATTGCACGTCTTATCTTGAAATCTCAGGATACAACTATGGAAGACGACATTATGAAGGTCAGAAAATACAGGCTGGCAAACGGTATTAAACCTGTCGTAAAACAAATTGATACTTTGGCGGCGGAATATCCCGCACAAACAAATTATCTTTATCTTACATACTGTGGCGACGAAAATGATATTGAAATTAATAAAGAGAAAAAATCAGTTATTGTTCTCGGTTCCGGAGCATATAGAATCGGTAGTTCCGTTGAGTTTGATTGGTGTAGTGTAAATGCTTTGACTACAATTCAAAAGCAAGGATATTCTTCGGTAATGATTAATTATAATCCCGAAACAGTAAGCACGGATTACGATATTTCGGATAGATTGTATTTTGATGAATTGACTTTTGAAAGAGTTATGGATATTATTGATTTAGAATCGCCTGATGGTGTCATCGTTTCAGTTGGTGGGCAAATTCCTAATACTCTTGCAATGAGATTAAACAAAGTCAATGTTAATATTTTAGGGACATTACCTAAATCAATAGATAGAGCAGAGGATAGACATAAGTTTTCGGAAATGTTAGATAATTTGAATATTGATCAACCGGATTGGATTGAGTCCACAACTCTTGACGAAGCAATTAAATTTGTTGACAAAGTCGGCTATCCTTTGCTTATAAGACCTTCTTATGTCCTTTCGGGTGCGGCAATGAACGTAGTTTCCAATCAAAGTGAACTGGAAAAGTTTTTAACTATGGCGGCTAATGTATCAAAACAATATCCCGTTGTTGTTACAAAATTTTATGAGAACACAAAAGAAATCGAGATGGATGCCGTGGCACAAAAAGGTAAGATTATTGCTTATGCTATATCGGAACACGTTGAATTTGCGGGCGTCCATTCAGGTGATGCAACAATGCTATTCCCACCCCAAAAAATTTATGTGGAAACCGTAAGGAGAATTAAAAAAATCACAAGTAAGATTGCAAAAGAATTGAATATTACAGGACCTTTTAATATACAGTTTTTAGCAAAGGATAATGATATTAAAGTTATTGAATGCAATTTGCGTTCATCTCGAAGTTTCCCATTTGTATCAAAAGTATTGAAAACAAATTTTATTGAACTCGCTACAAAAGCAATGCTTGGCATAAAAATCACAAAACCGGATAAATCTCTTTTCGATTTGGATTATATCGGAGTAAAAGCACCCCAGTTTTCATTTTCCAGATTGCATAAAGCAGACCCTGTTTTAGGTGTGGAAATGGCATCAACAGGCGAAGTAGGTTGTCTCGGTGAAAATTATTATGAAGCAATATTAAGTGCTATGCTGTCCGTAGGTTATGAAGTACCCGAGAAAAATATTTTGTTGTCAACAGGTTCTTTACGTTCAAAAGTTGAATTAGTTAATTCTGCAAAAATGCTGATAGATAATAATTATAAAATATTTTCAACATTGGGGACTTATGAATTTTTAAATAATGAGGGTATTAAATCTACGTTAGTTCCGAGACCTGCTGATATTTATAAACCCGATGTGATTGATTTGATTAAAGAGAAAAAATTTGATTTAATAATCAATATTTCAAAAGATTTGAGTGAAGAGGAATTAGAAAGGAATTATAAAATAAGACGGCACGCTGTCGATTACAATATTCCTCTTATCACAAATGCACGTCTTGCCAGTGCATTTATTTATGCTTTTTGCAAGATGAAAAAAGAAGATATTTCGATTAAAAGTTGGAATGAAATGTGAGTTAATTCTGAATTGTCATTCTGAACGTAGTGAAGAATCTCCTCTTTACGATTGAACACAATGCAAAAAGGCAAAAGAAGAGATTCTTCGTTCCACTCAGAA
>CAZVPQ010000011.1:0-14733 GCA_964628675.1 uncultured Hyphomicrobiales bacterium
ATATAATATTGAATGAGTATAATATATAATATTGAATGAGTATAATAAGTAAATATATATTAAGATCGCATTTAGCACCGTTTTTATTCGGAACGGTATTAGTAATGTTTTTGTTTTTGTTCCAATTTTTGTTGAATAATCTGGACAAGTTGGTTGGCAAAGGTCTTAGCTATTGGGTGATACTTCAACTAATCGGGCTTAACTTATCTTGGATGTTGGTGCTTGCAATCCCTATGGGCGTCTTGTTTTCTACTCTGATGACGTTTGGTAATATGTCTTCGGTTCACGAAGTAACTATTATTAAAACGAGTGGAGGTAGTTTGATTAAAATGATGAGGCCTGTACTGCTTGCATCAATTGTTTTAACAATGTGTTTATATTGGTTTAACGAGCAAATATTACCGGAAGCTAATCATAGAGCCAAGGTTTTGATGATGGATATTCAAAGGAAAAAGCCAACTTTTGCATTAGAATCAAGTAAATTCTCACAAGAGCTTAACGGTTTTACAATTTTAGCGAGGAAAGTAGATTCATTAAATGGTTCTCTCAAAGCTGTTACGATATATGATACAAGGAATAGAAATCAAACTAACATTATTTCTGCCGACAGTGGTTTAGCAAGTTTTTCGCCTGATATATCCAAATTAATTTTAAATTTATTTAACGGCGAAATCCATCAATTTTCCACATATTCTTTAAAAAATTACAAAATTGTAAAATTCAAAAAGTATCGTGTTATGACAGATGCAAGCGGTTTTTCTTTGTCGCGAACTAATGAAGATTTGATAAGCAGAGGCGATAGGGAAATGCATATTAAAGATATGCAAGAAATTGTTGACGAAGCTCGTAAAAAAGAAAAAGAATATGCTGTAAAAATTAACAATAGATTTCAAAAACACTTCAATTACTTAATGGGATTAAAAGCAGATAGTATTGATAATAATAGATTTAAGACTAGTAAAAATGATACATCTTTTGCTTCGATTTTGTCAAACGTTGAAAAAAGAGAGTCTTTCTTTCGTTCGACTATTAGTTCTAACTTATTAAGGGAAAATGATTATAATGCAAGAGCGAGACAATATATAGTTGAAATTCAAAAAAAATATGCAATTCCATTTGCATGTATTATTTTTATGTTTGTCGGTTGCCCCTTAGGAATTATGACCAAAGGAGGCAATTTCGGTATAAGTGCCGCTATTAGTATTGGATTTTATATTTTATATTGGGCTTGTTTAATAGGAGGGGAGAAACTTGCCGACAGGGGGTTTTTAAATCCAGTTCTGAGTATGTGGTTAGGCAATATTATTATTTTAGCTATTGGGCTTTTCCTTGTAATTAAAGTCAATAATGAATCGCTTAGCATCCCCGGTGAAACACTGTTTAAAAAATTATTCCGAAAAAAGACAGAAATTGCAAAAGCTGTATGACATATTAATCAACGCTAATAATATTGCGATTGTAAGGACAGATAAACTTGGAGATATGGTTCTTACTTTGCCTTTGTGTCGAGCTGTCAAAAATAGATTTCCTACTGCTAATCTTAATTTAATCGCAAGCAGCTATACAAAACCATTAGTTGATAATTTGGATATCTTAGATAATACTTATTTTATTGAAGATTATCAAAAAGGTATTAATTCAATACTTGAAGAAAATAAATTCGATGTTATTTTTTTCCCACGCCCTAGATTTAATGAATACTTAGCGGCATTCAAAAACAAAGTACCTTTACGAATTGGTTCCGGATATCGTCTTTATTCATTTCTTTTGAATTATCCCGTGTATGAACATAGGAAGGAATCAAAATTCAATGAAGCCGAATATAACACACATTTGTTAAGTCATATTTTAAATGAAATTGTTGAAACCGAGTTAGTAAAACCTAATGTACGCGCAGAGGATTTAAAAAAGATCAATAAAATATTAGACAGTAAATTATTAGATAAAAATAAAAGATTTATTATTGTTCATCCCGGCAGTGGAGGTTCTGCTTATGATTGGGATATTAAGAATTTTGCAATTTTAGCCAAAAAGTTAAATCATAAGAACGTTCAGATTGTTCTAACCGGCAACAAAAATGAAAAAGCTATTTGCAAATCAATATTAGATTCTTGTCCGGAATGTATTGATTTGTCGGGCGAGATTAACTTATACGAATTAATAGCTCTGATTTCCAAATCATCTGTTTTAATCGCAAATTCGACAGGTGTTTTGCATATAGCGGCATCTTTGGGAATAGCTGTTGTCGGCTTGTACCCTAATACTGCCCATATTAGTCAGAAAAGATGGGGACCTTATACAGACAATAAAATTATAGTATCACCTCCGAATAATGACAATAAAATGATAGATGATATGAGTTTAATAGATGTCAATAATGTGTTTGATGCAGTATTAGAATTTATTGATATATGATTAGTAAGTACCCGCTTCATAAAAAATTATTCAAAATTTTGCAATATAATAGCTGGCAATCATTCGGAAACCTTACAAATGGTGATAGTTAAATAGTAAAAGTTTCAGCGTAAAATTTGGTTTTAATTTTTTTTATAGATAAATTACTTAATCTATGAATGATAATATTGTCTTTTGCTTAAAAAAGGGAAAATTTGATACATAATTTAAAAGTATTTTTTGATAAAGCTCGTAATGGCTATTTGATTATTGATAATCAAGCTCAGATATTAGATGCAAATGAGTCTTTATTAGCTTTATTTGGATGTACTTATGATGAAATAATTGGCTTGAATTTTAATAATTATTTTCAATCCACGGATTATCTTATCAAATCAATACAATTAGTATTAGATAGCAAAGAAAATTTAACTATTAACGAAATTTATAGTTCATCAATTAAGAAGTTTCTTTCAATAACAATCTTTTACTTAAATGAAGATAAATTAGGAATTGAAATTGAAGACATTACTGAAAAAAGAAGAAACAAAGAAGAATCAGCACAAAACAAAAATAAAGCTGATGAATTTAATAGATTTAAAGAGATATTGCTTTCTAATTTGAATCATGAGCTTCGCACACCTTTGAATGGAATTATTGGTTATAGCCAGATTTTGCAAATGGAAATTACCGAACCATCGCAAAATGATATGGCAAATATGATTTATCAATCCGGCAAGAGATTATTAAATACCCTGAATTCAATATTAATGTTTTCTGAATTGGAAGCAGACAAATTGAAAATTAATTTAGACAATATACATTTATTTAGCGTTGTTAAATCTATTGTATTGGCGTTTGAGGAAATTTGCCAGGCAAAAGGTTTGGAGTTAAAACTTATAACTAAAGATAAAAATATTTTTGCCCGAATTGATGAATTCTTATTCTATAAATTATTAACTAATATTTTAGATAATGCAGTTAAATTTACAGAAAAAGGGCGAATTGTTGTTGAAATCGATAGCATTAATGACGGGGGGCATCTTTATGGTATCATTAAAGTTATCGATACGGGTTTAGGCATAAATGACAATCAGATAAAATATATATATAATGCTTTTCGTCAAGGGAGCGAAGGTTTGAGCAGGAAGTATGGTGGAGTTGGTTTAGGACTGACTTTGTCCAAAAAAATGATTGACCTTTTGGGTGGGGAAATTGAAATTGAAAGCGAATTGAATAAAGGCACTACTGTCAAATTATCATTCAAGGGTTCTTATAATCAAAGTTGATTAAAATGTATTCCCTATCTAATTTTAAATATTTTTTAAATAATTTGTGTTTTTAACATTTCTTTTATAAATTGTGTGTAATTTTTTACACACTTTTTGGTAAAAAGAACAAAAATTATTTTGCTCTTAGCAGATGAAGAAGTTAAGTTAAATAAATTGAGAAATAAATGATAGTTGCTTTACTATCTGGTTTGATAATAGGATTTGTTTTGGCGATAGCTCCGGGACCGGTGGCTGTAACTGCTATGCGTTTAAGTCTTGACAAAGGATTAAAACATGGCGTTTTAGCGGCTTTCGGTACTGCTACTATGGACTTTATTTATAGTATGGTAGTAATTTTTGCAACTACTGCGATATTATCATTTGTTAATCATTTTTTTGATGACTACCCGATTTTATTACTTGCTTTTCAAATTTTAGTTGTTGTTGCCGTATTTATTTATGGTATTGTCAACATTAAGCTTAAAGACAAAATTGTCAATCCCGAAAAGAGAACTAAATCCAAAAAATTCAAATTTATTGATAATTTGTCCCACAAAGGTCCATATTTATTAGGAATTGCAGTAGCTATTACTAATATAGCAAATCCTACATTTCTACCTGCATTAACTTATATTACCGTAAACGTTCAAAAATTAATTTTTACGGAAATTACGACGTTAAATAATATTTTATTTGCTTTAGGATTTGGCTTTGGCAATTTCTTGTGGTTATATGCTGTTTCAAAAGTTTTGGTGCATTATAAAGACAAGATGTCAAATAATACATTAGCTAAAATCCATCAATATGCCGGAGTAACTTTAATCGGTTTTGGAACAATTTTAGGTTATAGAGTTATTATTTTAACTCATTGGCACGAAGTATTCAGATTACTTTTTGCATTTTGATTCTATATCTGAATTATATTCATTGCTCGTTAGTGCTAAATTCTCTCCCCAATGCAATTTTAAAACAAAATTATTTTTTAAAATAATTTATTTCAGATGATAAATAAGCATTAATTAAATTAACTTTATTTTGAGATATATCGATTGTAAATTGAACTTGAGAAGGTTCAATATTCCAAACTTTTGTATTCCAATTATCCCAAATATTAATGCCTGAAACAATAAATTAATACTACTGTTGATATTTCCGTGTTATTTCAATTTTTCGGGTTTATCCCTCCATTTGTAATCATAAAAACCGGGTCTTTCTTTAATCAATCTTTTTAAGAATTTATCACCATAGCTAACACCTTTGGGAGTTCTGCCCCCATTTTTATTTACATCATTAATATAGCCGTCATTGTATTTAACCACTAAAAATTTCCAAAGTTTTTGCCATCTTTTAACAACAGTTTCAGCTTCGTTAACGGAATAATCAGTTAAGAAATTTACGGCAAGTTTTTTATTGTTTTTATATAATGTCATTGCCGCTTGCTCTATCGCAGGCTGTTGAGCGAAGAATTTATTTTCCAATTCTTTTTGGACCGGTTGAATATCTTTGATTACATAAGAGTATTTTGTATATGCAAGATTTGCAACTAAATTGAAAACCCAGAATGCAGAATTAAAGGAAAATTCTCTTATGCTGCCAAAAGAATACGAAGGAGGTGTCCTCATCATACTGCAATATAAAGGCATATAAACATTTGTATAGTTGTCGTCAACTCCATACCAAAATACTCCTCCAATTTCACGAGGCAAGAAAGAACGCATTTGAGAAACAAAAGCAAAAGCGGTTTGTTGTGTTGATACAGGTCTTTGCCAAGCATAAGAATGAACCGAATCATCTGACATTTTCCAAACTAAATTTTTCCAACGATAAGGGCATCCGAACGGACCGGCAGCTAAACCCTTAGTCATATCCCATGGCGTTCCCTCAAAATGATCTCTCATAAGGCTAATTACATCTTTGACGGAAACTTTTTTGTCTGGTTTAATAAATAATGGGTAGGGCTTTGCACCTTTAACTGCTCTCCAATAATCAGTAGAAAAATGTTGCGATGGTGCTATTCGACTAAAAAATCTCCAAACCCTATTTTCACAGAACAACAAGGCTCCGGGATCCGCAGGAGCATAAATATCTGCAAATGAAAACTCAGCGGAATCGGGTTTATACCACCCGTTTTTTTCAGCAAAAGTCATTACATCTTTTGCATAAAGACAATTATCAGGGTCATCTAAAATCACTTTTCTTATTCTTGATTGGTTAGCATGGGCGCAGACATAACCATCGGGAACTCTTCGGGCTACCCAAACAGCTCCTTTTTCCATATTGCCCTTTGATATCATTTCTAATATCCAAGCTTCATTTGCATCGGCTACGGAAAATGATTCGCCTTCACTATAATAACCGTATTCAGCTACTAAATTCGTCATCACTTTAATTGCTTGGCGTGCAGTTTTTGCTCTCTGCATAGCTATATACATTAAACTTCCATAATCCATTATTGCATTTGAATCGCCGTGCATAATTTCGTGTCTTCCGCCATAAGTAGTTTCTCCAATTGATACTTGGTATTCGTTCATATTACCAATAACAGAATAAGTGTGTTTTACTTGTGCTATTTTACCAAGATATTTCCCGGTATCCCACTCGTAAATTTTTAATGAATCGCCTTTCTTGTAATCTTTTGCAGGCGAATAATAGAGCTGATCCATAAATCCACCGCCATCGGCATTATATGTTATCATCGTCGAACCGTCAACGCTTGCACCTTTTGATATGAGATAGTTTGTACAAGACTTGGAATTGTATTGTGTGAATGCCAAAAATATTATTGATATTAATGCGATTCCTGTAATTTTTTTCATTTAATTCCTATAATTTATTATTTAAAACATTTTTTATCTTTGAATTAACAAACATAGTACAATAATAGTGAATTTTATTATTATAGCAAATTGTGATTTATCTATAAATTTCAAATGGCTCAATTAATCTTGTATTTGTTGTGGATATCCAAAGGAAATATCTACCTTGTGCTAAATTATCAAGTTTGAAATTCTCGCTATGATAACCCGCAGTATAATATCTATTTTCAATCATAGTTTTTACTTTTTTTCCTAATGTATTATAAATATCAATAATCAAATAACTTCCTTCGACCATCATAAAATCGACATTGATTAAATCTTTTGCAGGATTTGGATAAACGGTAATTAAAGAATCAAGTTTAGGCAAAGGATTATATTTGCCATCAGCAATGTTATAATATTTTGCTATTTCTCTTGATTTTTCGGAATTTTCTATTAGATTATGAATATTATCGCCGGCAAAAAGGCTAAATGCAACTCTTGCCGTATCCCCAATATTTATTTTAATTGGTCCGCCGCCAATAACAAAAGAAACATCTGTGATATTACTTTTCTTTCTGAAAACACCGCTGGAAAGCATAAAATATTTTTCAAATCTGGAAAAGCCGTCCCAAACTCCGGGATTATCAGCTGTTACACCGTCATTGTCAATTGCAAAGTAATTTAATTTTTGATTGGATATCAATGATGCACCAACAAATGGCAAAGTGTCATTGGCAATATTTTTTACATATCCAAAGCCATATTCATTATTGAAATTAGCAATATTATTATTACCCGATGGTCCAATATCCCAATCAAAATACAATCCGACAAATAAGGAATCATAATTTTGCAATGAATTATTTGCTATGTCATAAGTGATGATAATAAAATCTTTATTTTGTTCATCATCGAATTGATATACCTTTTGATTTATTGAAGTAGAAATATTAATCTCTCCGGAATCTGAATAGAACTTAGCCGAACCTTCTTCATTAGCAATAGCACCCGGATTTAAGATGTTAAACGTTCCCTTAGAATAAAATGAATTATCTTGGGTGCTTTGTTCTTCTCCGCGTGCAACATCGGAAACTTTATCAGGAGGCAGGGCAATCATCAAAGCCCCTTCGTATAAAAGATTGCTACTTTTTTTATATCGAAATCCTTGCCCTTGAAAATTTGCAGGATAATCATTGTATGCAATGTTGCCTCTTGCATTGAAAGTAACGGATAAATTGTTAGCGTCCATTGTACGATAACTCGGATTGAATATCAAATTAACAAATTCACTATTGATATATTCTTTTCCGTCATAAATCAATATCTCCAATTCCAAATTATAGTCAGCAGGAATATCATTAGGCACAATGAATTTGATCGGTTCGGAAATGGAATCAATTTCCAATGTATTCATTGCACCAATATCAGCTTTTTTATTTATAAATTGCGGTTGATAAGTAGATAGAACCGAAACTTCAATATTCATATTATTCAAATGTGCTAAGGCATTCAAGAAACTAAGATATAATTCGATTTTTTCATTTTTTTCATAAATATTATTTCCATTTTCATCTATAACCCTATAATTATCCAAGACAATGGATTTTAGAGAATCTCTACCAATCGCTTTAAAAGCATCAATCCTCCCTCTACCGATTTGACCGATAAAATAAGGATTTAATGTATCAATATTATCAGAGCTTGCTTTCAGTTGCTCTTTCAATTGCATAGGTGAATAATCGGGAAATCTGCTTTTTACTAATGCCGCAACTCCGGTTACAACAGGCGAAGCCATAGAAGTTCCGTCCAAGTATTCATAACTATTTCCGGGAATTGATGATAGGATATCAACACCAGGTGCGGATATATCAACAGTAGGATGATAATTTGAAAAACCGGCTTTGATATCATCAATATTAACTGCGGCGACGGAAACTACATCTTTGTGTGAAGCAGGAAAAAAAGGTGTGTAATCACCGTTATTCCCAGCCGCCGCAATAATCAATGAACCCAATGATGTTGCGGTTGAAAGGACTTCCATCTCGGCTTCGGAACGGCTTTCGCTACCCCAAGAGCAATTTATCACATCAGCTCCCATTGTAGCGGCATATAGTATTCCTTCATAACTATTGCTTACAGAAGTACTAAACGGATTGTCATCACCAATTTTTACAGGCAAAATTTTTGCACCTCGTGCTATTCCTGCAATTCCAATTTTGTTATTAGTCATTGCCGCAGTAACGCCGGCAACGTGAGTGCCGTGAATATGTCCCGGATGCGGGTCGTTGTCGCCAACAGCAGGATTTTCGGAACTCACGAAATCCCAACCTCTCCAATCATCAATAAAACCATTGTCATCATCATCGATACCATTTGTCCTTTTATCATTCCCATTTTTATCGTTGCCGGATTCGCCGAGGTTAACCCATATTTTATCTTTTAAATCTTCGTGATTGTAATCAACGCCTGTATCAACAATGCCGATAACAATATTACTATCGACTTTAATACTGTCCCAAGCATCGAAAACCTTGATTTTATTAAGATAATATTGGTCGTCAAGCAAACTGTCATTAGGTATAAATTCTAAATGTTCCTGCGGCAAAGGCTCGGCATATTCAACATAAGGCATATCGTAAATTTTATTAGAAGCAATTTGCGGGTCAATCGGATTACTATATTTAACTAAACAAATCCTTCTGAGATTCTCCACTTGTGCATTCTTTTGATACCAAAAAAGATTGTTTGGTTTTAAGTGTTTTGCAAGTGCTTTTAATAAATTATTTTGAATAAAAGGTCTTGTTGTATTTTTACCCAATATGAAATTAAGTTGAGTTAATGGAGCATTCCTATTGCTTTTCAGCCAACTGCGATAAATTTCGGAATTAGATTTGAATTTGATTATTATAACTCCCGAAACATAATCCGCATTATTACATAATAATTTGTTTTGTTGTAAAAGCCCGAAACTAATAAGTATTAAAATTGTAAAAAATATTTTCTTTGCCATTAAATTCTCAAATCTTTTTATAAAAATCCTTCTTTTCTATTATATAACACACAAAACGTAAAAAAGTTACAAATAATGTTAAATTTATTGAAAGAAATTGATTGTTACATTCTTAAATATACCCTTATTTCTTGGGTGACGCCCCCGGTTTGCCCTCTGTGATATTATTAAAAAATCTTTGCGTTGGATAAGCCAAATCAATACTATCATATTTAGCAAATTGTTCAAGGACATCTTCCCATATTTTCTCTTGTGTAACTCTACGTTGCTTGACCTTGCATAAATAACGCATAGTCAAAAGCACACCCGAATCTTTAACATTAGTATAAACCGTAGGGGTAAGTACCTTGTAATGAATTAGAAATTTGGAAGCCGCTTTTTTAATTTGTTTTTCTGCATCTTTGGATAAATTGATAGCGTCTTTCTGAACTACATCTATTAAAATAGTTTTAGCTAATTTCCAATCGCTTTCAAAAGTTATCAGAACGGGAATTTCGTCCCAGATGTATTCAAAGCCCAAAGTATAATTAGCTTGAACTTCCGTAAATACTTTGCCGTTGGGAATATGAATAATTCTGCCTGTGCTTTGGTCTGCATCAACCCAATTACCAACTTCGATAAGTGAAAATTGAAAAATTCTTATATCAATAACATCACCAATAATATTATTTATTTGAATTCTATCACCAATTATAAAAGGTTTTTTAGTAATGACAAACAACCAACCCGATAAATTCACCAATAGGTCCTTCAAAGCAATTGCTAAACCTGCGGACAGCAAACCTAAATAAGTACCTAATGCACCGAAACCACCAAGCCATATACTAATAAGTAAAATTATAGATATTATCGCGGCAAAATAAGACACATATTTATTCCAAGTATATTTTAAATTTGAAGAGTCAATCCGGTTTATAAACAATTTGGAGATCAATCTTCTCAATATCCAGAAAAATATTATGATGACAATTGAATACAAAATTTTGTTTTGTATCGTTGGGCTTATCCCAAGTAATCTTTGTATAAGTTCAGTCATATAATCGTTCTCTATCTAATTCTGTTAGGAAATCAAGTTTAACAAAAATAACATAATTAAATTGAATTTTCAACTTTTTAAACTGTGCTGATGATATATATTCTTTTTATTTATGCAGATAGAACCGGATTATTTTAGTTTAAATAAAAAGGCTACAAACAATTCAACAAAATAAATAATAAAAAATGTGACCTTTTTCCCTTAATTTAACACTTACTATTAAATTTATTAGCAAAAAAAGAAAAATCAAGTGAGTAAACAAGAAAAGTTCATGAATTTGCTAAAACCTTTGATGGAAAAGCTCGAAAGATTTGCTTTAGCAATGACTATGAATCGTGATGAAGCAAAAGATGTAGTAGGTGAAACTTTGATGATTGCTTATGAAAGCTTAGAATCATTGAAAGCTGATAAAGCTTTCTTAAGTTTTTTATTTACAATCGCAAGTAGAGTTTATAGCAAAAGACAAAAATCATTCTTCAAATTTAAGATTAAAGAAACTCAAGATGTTGACAAGTTATATTGCAATTCACTATCTCCTGAAGTAGCAACGGATGTTGGAATATTATACAAAGCCTTGGAAAAACTTCCTGCGAAACAAAAAGAAGCATTGATTCTTTATGAGATTATGGGAGTACCAATAAAAGAAATATGTGAAATTCAAGATTCTAAAATCTCAAGTGTTAAGATGAGACTTGTAAGAGGACGACAAAAATTAGCCGAGATTTTGGGAGTAAAAGACTTCGGGTTAAAAAACAAAAAATATGTAAAAATTAATGAACTTTCTTATGAGAAAGGGCAAAAAAATGAATAATAACAACCACTTAGATAAATATTTTATGCAGGCTCAAAAATCTTCCAACCCACAGAGTTTTTTTTCGGAAGAAGAGATTAAGAAAATAACACAAAAAGGTTATCATCCAAAAGGAATCAAACCGTTAACCAAAGTTTTTAAAATAGTTAAAAGGAGAAAAATTATGTCTATAACATTGTTGTCTTTAATCGGTTCTTTTCTTTTATTTACATTAATCCCAATGCAAAAGAATAATAATGAATTAGGAAAAACTAATTACAAAAACAGGGATATAAATATAAACTATAATAAAAAGGAAATATTTAAAACTGCGAATGATAGTGAAAATACCCTTAAATATAAAATTATCAAAAAATTCGTTTTTATAGAAGATATGAAAAAAAATAATCGTTATAAAATACAGAAAACTAAAACAAAACAATCGTTTGAAGTAAAAAAAGACGACAAAAGTACAATGACAATAAATTTTTACCCTGATGATAAATGGTTACCTAATCTTGATATGGTAAAAGAAGATTCGGTTAAAATAGGCACTATTAAACTTGATGTAGAAGATTTGCTGAAAATCAGGCACAACTTGAAAAAATCAATAATGAAATATAATCCCCCTTCACAAGATATTTTGACATTTGAAAATGATTCCGCTAAATTTGAAAATTTATTGGGAAAATCAATAGATAAAGCAGTAGGAGACCAAACAACTATTGCGAAAATCCAGTTGTATGGTTATATATGCAGGCTTTTTGCTTATGATATTCGGGGTATTGAAGAAATAAAACTTAATGATAAAGAATTAGAAAAACTTAATGTATTTAAAGATAGTATTGGCTATTATGCTCTTAGGGATGTTGAATACGATATGGATAATACAAACAGAAAGGAGAGTTTATTTAGAATTAAAAATAGTCATGAAATGTTGGAAGTTCATGGGCCAGGGAAAAAAACGATGGCAAAATATGGCTGGGATACTACGATCAAAGAAGGCTATTATAGAAATAAAATCAGAATGTATCGAATTATGTACGGAGAAATAATTTTGCATTATAACGGCTGGGATGTAAAAGATTTTTTCAAAGTACAAGCTGTTGCAATATCAAAAAATTCAGTTTATGAAAGTATAAATAATAAAAATAGAAGACATAATACTTGGTTAAGTGTTTTTGAATATTCTCCGATTTTAAAAAATCCGGATACCTTATTTTTTAAATTTCAATATGATAAAAACCAATTTGAATCACAAATTCATAAAATGATACCAATAAAAATAGGTTATTATAATCCTTTTGCCGAAGATAGTTCCATTATCATAAAAAGTGAATACACGCTTTGGTATATTCTAAATGAAGACTTGATTAATGCTCTGCCAATAAGATATCAAAATACGTTAAGAAAAGAACTTGATTTGATGACAAGTATTGATAATGGCAGTATCCACGCCAATGATGCATGTGAACATCTTCAGGAAGAGCAATCTTACCTTGATTTATGCAGATTGGAATCAAATTCTATTAAAAATTTACTGTTGTATCCAAATCCTACAACAAAAAGATATATTAATTTAAAATTTAATCTTGCCGTAGATTGTAAAGTTCGAATTGATATTCACGAAATAAGCGGAAGGTTTATAACAAATTTATCAAATTCATTTTTACATAAAGGCAAACAGACTTTAGAATTATATTTAAATAATAAAATATCACAAGGTATTTATCTCATATCAATTTCTAATAACAAAGGAGAGTTAGTCGTAAGAAAATTAATGGTCGAATAATTAATCTTATTTTGAAAATAATTTCTTTTAATCCAGTTTTGAAGTAGTGGGGAATATTTTCTTATTCAATTAAATTTATTTCCAATTTTTTATTTAAATAATCGAATTATATTCTTAATTTGTTTTTTTTGATTAATTAAGAACGATTATTTATGGCAAATCAAATGTATGAAGTACCGAAACCGAAAGACCCGGATAGTTTAGCGGATCAATTCTTGAATTTTGTTGAAATAGTAAAAATATTACGCAAAGGTTGTCCTTGGGACAGAAAACAAACTAATGAATCAATTTCCCAGCTTTTGATTGAAGAAACTTATGAGATGATTGAAGCAATTGCAAAAAAAGATGATATGGAATTTTCAAAAGAGCTTGGGGATATTTTTCTTCACGTGGTTATGCATAGCGTTATTGCCGAAGAAAGAGGAGCTTTCGATTTGGTTGATGTATTGAAAAGAATTCAGACCAAATTAGTTCATCGCCACCCACACGTTTTCGGAGATGTAAAAGTCAATGGCGAAAAAGATGTTATGCAAAATTGGGAAAATTTGAAGATAGAGGAAGGGCAAACATCAATTCTTCAAGGAGTACCGAACACTTTACCGGCTTTAATGAGGGCACAGAGGATACAGTTCAAAGCATCAAAAGTCGGGTTCGATTGGGACAACAAAAAAGGCGTTTGGGATAAAATTGAAGAAGAATTGCAAGAATTAAAAGCGGAAATGGAAGCAAATGATATTGAAAAAATATCGGAAGAAATGGGCGATTTGATTTTTGCTATTGTTAATGCCGCAAGATTTGACGACGTTGTTGCCGAAGAAGCCCTACAAAAAACAAATGATAAATTTATTCGACGTTTTAAATATATTGAAGAAAAAGCCAAAGAAATAAATAAAAACATTTCTGATATGTCTTTGGAAGAAATGGATAAATATTGGGACGAAGCAAAATCAAAAGGTTTATGAGGTAATTTATGGATATAACTCAAACCCCTGCCGCAGGAATAATTTTTTTCGTTACGATTGGGATTAGTTTGTATGCAATGTATGGCAATCGTTCCTTGTATAATAAAATGATATTATCTCCGATGAAAGTTGTTCATCAAAATCAATGGTATTTATTGATTACAAGCGGTTTTATTCACGCCGATTTGATGCATCTGTTTTTCAATATGATTTCATTTTATTTCTTTGCCTTCCAACTTGAAAATAAAATAGGCACAGAGAATTTCTTAATAATTTATTTCGGGGCATTAATTCTTTCGGACATATCAACAGTAATAAAAAACAAAGACAATCCTAATTATCGTTCATTGGGAGCATCGGGAGCTATTTCCGCAGTAATTTACAGTATGATAATGTTTGCACCCACACAATTGATTTATGTATATTTTATACCTATGCCGGCGATATTATTTGCCGTTCTATTCCTTTTATACGGTTATTGGGCTTCGAAAAAAAGTGGGGATTTTATTAATCATTCGGCACATAATTGGGGTGCAGTAGTTGGAGTGGTATTAACAATCATATTAGTTCCCCAATCATTAAAAATATTTATCTCGCAGTTGTTTTGAGGTATATTTAATAAAAAAGAAAATTCTCTCACATAATCACAAATAGATATAATCTATTATTTATTAATA
>CAZVPQ010000012.1:0-14581 GCA_964628675.1 uncultured Hyphomicrobiales bacterium
TTCTGCGATATTGAGACGCCAACTCTCCGGTTTTGAAAATGAAGCCGATATTTATGAAGTAGGAACTGTACTTCAAGTTGGAGATGGTGTTGCAAGAGTTTACGGTTTAACAAAAGCAATGGTATCAGAGCTTGTTGAATTTCCTAATGATGTTATCGGTATGGTACTAAACTTAGAAGAAGACAACGTAGGTGTTATGCTTTTTGGTGATGACAGCTTAGTTAAAGAAGGTGATACTGTCAAAAGAACCGGTAAAATAGCTTCTGTACCGGTAGGAAAGGAATTACTCGGTAGAGTTGTAAATCCACTTGGTATTCCTATTGATGGAAAAGGTCCATTAGGAACCTCTACCACTTTGCCAATTGAAAGAAAAGCCCCTGGTGTTATGCCTAGACAACCCGTGAAAGAACCTTTACAAACAGGTATCAAATTTATTGATGCTTTGATTCCTATTGGACGTGGTCAAAGAGAATTAATTATTGGCGATAGACAAACTGGTAAAACGGCTGTTGCATTAGATACTATTATTAATCAAAAATTTACTCATACCGAAGAAGCCAAAAAGAATGGTATCGACCCGGTTTATTGTATTTATGTTGCAATAGGTCAAAAAGGCTCCACAGTTGCACAAGTAGTTAACTTTTTAGAGCAATACGGTGCAATGGATTATACTATAATTGTTGTTGCTGGCGCTTCCGACCCTGCTCCATTGCAATTTATCGCTCCTTATTGTGGTTGTTCAATGGGTGAGTTTTTCAGAGACAATGGTAAGCATTCATTAGTTATTTATGATGATTTATCAAAACAAGCCGCCGCTTATAGACAAGTATCCTTATTGCTGAGACGTCCTCCCGGTCGTGAAGCATATCCTGGTGATATTTTCTATTTGCATAGCAGATTATTGGAAAGAGCCGCAAAATATTCTGATGAAAACAAGGGTGGTTCATTGACAGCGTTACCCGTAATCGAAACTCAAGCAGGCGACGTTGCCGCATATATTCCTACTAATGTTATTTCTATTACTGACGGGCAAATTTATTTGGAACCAAACTTATTTAATGCGGGTATTAGACCTGCTATTAATGTTGGTATTTCCGTTTCTCGTGTTGGTGGTAATGCACAAATCAAAGCTATGAAAAAAATTGCAGGACCTTTAAAATTAGGTTTGGCTCAATATAGAGAGTTAGAAGCTTTTGCTAAATTTGGTTCTGATCTTGATAAATCAACGAGGCAACAGCTTAGACGTGGAGCTAGATTATCTGAAATTTTAAAACAGCTCCAATTCCATCCATTATCTGTCGAAAATCAAATTGTGCTGATGTGGACAGCTACAAACGGTTTTCTTGATGATTTACCAATTGAATCTCTATCTAAATTCGAAAAAGAACTTTATGAATTTATTGATGGTTCTCATCCTGAAATTCTTAAAGAAATTATGGACAAGAAAGAGATGTCCGATGAAATCAATGCTAAATTAAAAGAAATTCTCACTCCTTTTACTGAGAATTATAAAAATTCCTTATCATAAACGATAGAGTAGAAAGACAACAATGATAGTATTAACTGGTGGAGCTGGGTTTATTGGTTCTTGTTTTTTAAAAAAACTTAATGATGAAGGTATTTTTGATATTATCATTGTCGATCATTTGGGAAAAGAAGGCAAATGGAAAAACTTAGTTGGGAAAAAGTTTAGCAGATTTATCAATAAAGAAGAATTTAGATATCAGCTCTTTGATAATGTATTTGAAGATTCTTTCGATGCTATAATTCATCTAGGTGCTTGCTCGGCTACCACCGAAAAAGACGCCGATTATATTTTTGATAACAATTTAAATTATAGTATTGATTTGGCAACTTATGCTATTGAAAACGATATTCGATTTATTTATGCAAGTAGTGCCGCTACTTATGGTGATGGTCAAAATGGATATTCAGACAAAGAATATGATAATTTGAAGCCATTGAACGTCTATGGTTTATCCAAGCAATTATTTGATCAATGGGTTGTTGATAATCATTTAAATGAAGTATTGACAGGTCTAAAATTTTTCAACGTCTTTGGTCCCAATGAATATCATAAAGGCGAAATGGCAAGTATGATTTATAAGTCTTATTTGCAAATTCGAAACTTAGGGAATGTTAGATTATTCAAATCTAATCATAATGATTATAAAGATGGCGAACAAAAAAGAGATTTTGTATATGTAAAAGACGTAGTCGATATTATTTGGAAAATCTATATAGATGAAGATATTAGTGGTATTTTTAATATCGGTACCGGAAAGGCTAGGTCTTGGAATGATTTGGTTTCTTCAGTTTTCAAGGCAATGGATTTTGAGAAAAAAATTGAATATGTCGATATGCCCGTGAATCTTTTAAATCAATATCAGAATTTTACTCAAGCTGATATGTCTAAATTAAAAAAAGTTTTTAGCAATTTTAAATTTAGAACTTTAGAACAAAGTATTGATGATTATGTAAAAAATCATCTTCTAAATAATTGGCAATATCTATAATTTTGAAATATAATTAGGAAAATTAGAGGAATATAAATGGCTACTTTAAGAGCAATCAGACGAAGAATTACTGCTGTTCAAAACACTGCAAAAATTACTCAAGCAATGAGAATGATTTCTGCCGCTCAATTAAAACGAGCTCAGAATAATATTGAGTCTGCAAGACCTTACGTTTTGAAGTTAGAAAATGTATTAACTAATTTGATTTCCGTTGTTGGTGATGATTATTCTCACCCGCTAATTACACAACGTTCTGAAATTAAAAACGTAGCTATTATTACTATTGCTTCGGATAGAGGTCTATGCGGTAGTTTCAACCATAGTCTTTTCCGCTTTGTAACTAATTATATTGATTCTGACCTTAAAGTCAATTACCCCGATGCGAAGTTCTTACATATTCCTGTTGGTAAAAGAACAGTACAGTTTTTTACTAAATCAGGTGCGGAAATTCTCAAACCATATCCCGGTATTTTTTCTAAATTGGATTTTTCTGTTGCTCAAGATATAGTTAATTTAAATAAACAAGCTTTCATTGATAAAAAAATCGATAAAGTTATTGTGATTTTCAATGAGTTCAAAAATATTTTAGTTCAAAAACCTAAAATAATCCCCATTATTCCAATCGAATCTGAAATTAAAAATAATGAAGCTGAAAAAACAAACGTAAATCTTGATTACATTTTCGAACCCGACCAAAAGAAGATTCTTGATGAATTACTTCCTAAATATGTTGATATTCAACTTTGGAGAGCTTTACTCGAATCATTTGCATCAGAGCAAGCCGCTCGTATGGTTGCTATGGAAAATGCAACTAATAATGCACACGATTTGATTAAACATCTTGAATTGGTATTCAACAAGGCACGTCAAGCTTCAATTACAAAAGAAATGCTCGAAATAGTTAGCGGTGCCGAAGCTTTGAATAAATAAAATCATATATGAAGATAAAAAGCTGTTCAAATAATCTTGAACAGCTTTTTTATTTTTATATTGGTCAATAATCATCACAAATCAATAATTCCTATTATTTAATTTCAAGATTAGCCACTCCAACATATCATTGTATTTATTTTTAGGTAATTTTATTAAACTTTCACGTGCAATTTGAAAATATCTATCGGCTTCATTTTCAGCATCTTTAAGTATATTCAATCTAATAAACATATCCTTGATTTCGTTTACATACTCTTTACCCAATCCATTTTCACGATAAAATTTATTCAATAACTTTTTGTCATTTTCTGTTTTAGCTTTTTCCAGAGCTTTGATAATCAAAAATGTCTTTTTACCGTCAACAATATCTTCACCTACGGTTTTCCCCAATTTGTCTTGGTTTGCTGTTATATCCAATAAATCATCTTGTATTTGAAAAGCCAGCCCCAAAGCTTTGGCATATTCGTCTAATGCATCAATCTGCTCTTGATTGGCATTGCCTACATACCCACCGATAACAGCAGAAGTCTCAAGAAGCATTGCAGTTTTTTTGGTAATCATAAGTAAATAATCATCAATTGAAACATCTTGCTTTTCATTGAATTCCATATCATAAGCTTGACCTTCACATACTTCAATCAATCCCCGTGTAAATGAACTTAATATTTTTTCAGAAAAATTATGTTCCGATACTGATGGCAACAATTTATAAGCATAGCCAACCATAACATCACCCGTTATAATAGCAATTGGCTCATTCCACTTAGTATGAACAGTTTGATGATTTCTTCTAAGCGGTGATTTATCCATAATATCGTCGTGAACAAGTGTAAAATTATGCAATATTTCTAAAGCTACACCCGTATTAATCGCATCTTCCGGCTCTCCTCCAACAGCACCACAAGCAATCATATTCAATACAGGGCGTATTCTCTTCCCTCCTATCGACACAATGTATTTAAAAGGTTCATATAAAATTTCCGGATTAATGACTTGCACATAGTCTTCAATTCTTGATTCTATTGATTGTAAATA
Organism: uncultured Hyphomicrobiales bacterium; assembly: GCA_964628675.1. GTDB lineage: Bacteria > Bacteroidota > Ignavibacteria > Kapaibacteriales > UBA2268 > CAZVPQ01. The sequence continues at coordinate 4,485 of CAZVPQ010000012.1, forward strand.
TTCATTATAAATATCTTGGTAATTGTTTTTGTTCATTGTAACCTCTGTTGTTAAATTAATTTTATATAATGCTTCCCGGGTAATTGACGAATTAATCCATTAAATTCCAAATTCAATAATGCGACCATAGTATCTGTGATTGACATACCTGACTTACTTGCTAAGACGTCAATATGTGTTTGTTCGTAAGAAATCAAATCAAGTATTTTTTTCTCACTTGGTTTTAAATTTTGAATAGCAGGGTTGTCATTTTTCTCTTCTTTGAATAGCTGGAGAAAACCCAAATCTTCAGATATTTGTTCGGGAGATAAAGCAGGAATAGCCAAACTTTTTTTAATAAGCATATTTGTTCCTTTGCTTGTTCTCTTCCTAATATCGCCGGGAACTGCAAATACATCTCTCCCCTGATCCAATGCGAATCTTGCAGTTATCAAAGAACCACCCTTAGAATCACTTTCAATAACTATTGTTGCTTTGGAAATACCGCTAATTATTCTATTTCTTTGTGGAAAATATGCAGGCAGAGCTTTTGTGCCACAAGGATATTCGGAAATAATAGCACCCCCTGAGTCAATAATTTTATGTGCATTTTTCTGCGAAGTAGAAGGCGATATTTTATCAATTCCTGAACCAAGAACGGCATAAGTAATACCTTTTGCCTTTATCGTTGCCAAATGAGAAATAGTATCAATACCATTAGCCAATCCACTTGTAATAATAATTCCATTCTTAGCAAAATAACTAACGAATTGCTTTGTAATAACATCACCGTATAGACTGTTAGCTCTTGTGCCAACAATTGAGATTGAAAGGGCATCGGCTTTTTGCAATTCTCCTTTAACAAATATAATAAAAGGCGGAACAGGAATCTCTTTTAATAGACTGGGATAGTTTTCGTCCCAAATAGTAACAATTTTAACATTCTGTTTATAACACAATTCAATTTGCTTTTCAGCTTCTTCAACAGGATTAATTTTACCATCGTCAAATAAAGTATTCTCTTTGAATATCGAAGCAAAATCCGAATGAATAAAATCTTCGTAAGAAAGAAACTTTTCGACAATTTCTTTTGCCTGCCTTAAATTTATACCTTTGATATACTTTAAAGCCAATACTTCAGCTAAAGTCCATTTTTGCGGTAAAGACATAACTCATCTTTTCATTTTAACATAAATTTAAATTTACGAAAAAAGCTATGAGTAGTAAAAAATAATTGCTGATTTTTTTCTTCGATTACTTTATTAATTCAGATTAATAAATAAGCTAAAGAAATATTATTCTATTCATACCTTAAAGCATCAATCGGATCGAGCTTTGAAGCTTTCCAAGCGGGATAGGCACCGAAAACAGAACCGATAAAAGTACAAATCAATAGACTTATAATGATTAGATTAGTTGGTATTGTTAAATTCAGACCCATTGCATTACCGAAGTATGCTGAAGCTAAAAGACCAAAACCAATTCCGATTAAGCCACCGAGAATACATAATGTTACAGCTTCAATAATAAATTGATATAAAATCCAACGTCTTTTGGCACCCATCGCTTTTCTAACACCTATTTCGCGTGTTCTTTCCTTAACTGTAACAAGCATAATATTCATTATGCCAACTCCTGCGGCTATTAAAGATATAAAACCTACAATCATTCCAAAAATATTTATATACTGAGTAAAGCTTGCAAATTGTTCGCCAACAGATTCGTTAGTCTCAATTTCAAAATTATTCTCTTCCCAAGGTTTCACATTTCTGATTGACCTCATAATTCCAATAGCTTCATCATAAGCTTCAAACATCAAAGTTTTATTAATAGCTTTAACTGTTATTTTCAATGATTCGTTCCAAAAACTTGAGTAATATTTTAAGAACTGTTTGATTGGAATTATCACTCTATTATCTTGGCTCTGCCCCATTATTGCACCTTTTTCAGCCAAAACACCAACAACAATAAAATGATGATTTTTAATCTTTATTTTTTGTCCGACAGGATTTATTCCCGGAAATGCTTTCTTAAGAACATCATTGCCAATAAGAGCAACGTTTTTGTTCAATGAAATATCTTCGCTTGAAAGATTACGACCTTTAGCTATTGTATAATTTGTAGATTCAATAAAATTTTCATCTCCGCCTACCATTAAAACATCGGGGTCAGTCTCATAATATTTAGATTTAACTCTAACTCCCTGATTAAATGAATTAGCAGTAACGAATTTAACACCAGCCAATGTTTTTTTTAATTTTTTAAATTGAGAATAACTAATAGGTTTTCGTTTTGAATATTTCCTCCAATGCCTGTTACCTGTTTGAATCAAGGGCATTCTACCTATTGTAAATGATGTAGCTCCTGCTTTATTAATCTCTCCTGTTATTGCATTGTCTATTGAAGAGACTAATCCACCTGCACCAATAATAGCAAAAACTCCTATAGCAATACTAAGAAGAGTTAAAAATGCTCTTAGTTTATTCATTCTTACAGAATCAAGAGCTAACCATATACTTTCGCTTATATTCATTTTTTCATTTCCTATCTTATCTTAAAGCATCAACGGGGTTCAAATTCGCAGCACGAAAAGCAGGGATTATTCCAGCTAACATTCCTACAAAAATTGAAACTCCCGATGCAATTAAAAACAAATCCAAAGGCAAATAAGGACGTAAAAAACTCCCTGCGGGCCACACCTGCGGCACATAAGTCCCAATTGCAAAAACTATTAAAGAACAGACCATCAATGATATTATCGCACCAACAAAACTCAAAGTTGAAGATTCAACTAAAAATTGAAATAATATTGATGCTTTTTTAGCTCCTATAGCTTTTCTAATTCCTATTTCCCTTGTTCTCTCGGTAACCGAAACAAACATAATATTCATTATACCTATCATTCCCACAAGGAACGAAAGAACAGTTATTCCAAGACCAACTCCCCAAACATAAAGTCTTATAGTTGATACTTGCTCCTCAAAAGCTTTAGATTCATTAATACCAAAATCATCTTTGTCATAAGGTCCTAAATTTCTTATTTGTCGCATAATTCCACGAGTCTCAGCTCTGACTTCATCTAATTTGTCAGGATTACCAGCTTTGATATTTATCGTAAACGACCTACCTAATCTTCCGAATGAATGCAAAAAAGTTCTCAGTGGTATATATACTCGATTATCCATAAAATCCAATAAAGCAGTTCCCTGTTTTTTTAAAACGCCGATAACTTTGTACTTTTTCCCTTTAATTTTAATTATTTTACCAATAGAATTTTCCTTCGGAAAAATGCTCTTGTCAACAACATTTCCTAAAACAACAACATTGCCTCCCATTCTGTCTTCATTGGGTGCAAAATGCCTTCCTTTTATTACATCTCCCCCCCAACCACTTGCATGCTTGCTTGTAGTCCCGATAATCGGAATACCGTTATATGTCTCTTTTTTATATTTAATTTGCGACCCCATATAACTCGTAGCAGAAGGGTAAGCAATTTCAGCTGACTTTAGTCGAGCAATAAATTTTTCCGCTTGTTGCAATGTAATTGGTTTTCTTTGCCTCATTTCTTTCCAATTATGATTACTGCCTGCCCAAGTCCATTTATCCACATAGAGCATATCCGTACCTAATATATTAAAAGTATCCATCATTGCTTTATCCAAACCGGATAGCACCCAGCCCATCATAATTACAACAGATATACCTATAACAACACCTAACGATGCTAAAGCAGATTGTAGTTTATTTGCTTTTATTGCCGAATAAGCTATACCAATAGTTTCTTTTAATTCAGAAAATTTCATATTAATATCTTATGGGATTCTCATTGATTTCTTCACTTTCTATCAACCCGTCTCTTAATCTAATTATTTTATGAGCATGTCTCGCAATGTCTTCTTCATGAGTAACTAAAATAATCGTATTGCCTTTTTGCCACAATTGGTCAAATAAATTAAGAATTTCAATTCCTGTTTTTGTATCTAAGTTCCCTGTCGGTTCGTCAGCTAAAATAATTGACGGTTCGGTTACTAAGGCTCTTGCAATTGCAACCCTCTGTCTTTGCCCTCCGGATAATTCACCCGGTTTATGATTTATTCTTTCGGCTAAACCCACATCAATTAAAGTATTCTCAGCTTTTTCATATCTTAGATTTGATTTCATACCCGAATAAACAAGAGGCAATTCAACATTTTTCAAAGCTGTTGCTCGTGGTAATAAATTAAATGTTTGAAAAACAAAACCTATTTCTTTATTTCTTATTTCAGCCAATTCATTATCATTCATTTCGTTAACGTCCATACCTTTGAAATGATATTTGCCTTTTGTTGGGGTATCAAGACAACCGAGAATGTTCATCAATGTTGATTTACCTGATCCTGATGGTCCCATAATACCTAAATAATCATTCTTCTTGATTTCAACTGAAATATCTCTAATTGCGTGGACTTCTTCCAAACCCATTTTATAGATTTTAGCTATATGCTCTATCTCAATGATTGTTGAATTATTATTCATATTAATCTTTATTCTTGTTTTTTGAATTTTTATTAAATTTCCTTTTCTTCTTATCAACTCTAATCAAAGATCCGTCATCTAATTTTTTGCTTACTGCAATGAAATTGCCTGTAATTATTTTATCTCCTTCTTTTAAACCATCAGTAATCTCGATATAACCGTTATCACTTATACCCGTTTTAACTTTAACCATTTTGGCTTTATTTCCGTCTTGGAGGAAAACAACCGATGGCGGTCTTTTTATCTTGTCTTTTTTCTCATCGTCTTTCTTAATTTCCTCATTATCATTATTTTTAGTATCCATACCTTTTGTTCTAATTGTTACAGCTTGCAAAGGAACGGCAATAATATCTTTCTTTGTTTGAGTCTCAATATCTACACTGCAACTCATTCCCGGGCGGAGTTTCGGTTCCAAATCTATCATTCGGATTTTAACTTTGAAATTAGTTACTTGGTCTTGTGTTCCTAATTGATTAGTAATAGCAGAATGCCCTATTTCAATAACAACTCCCTTAAAAATTTTATCAGGAAAAGCATCAATTTCAATTCTTGCCGTATCACCGACTTTCACAAGCACTATATCATTTTCATCGACTTCTACTTCCGCATTCATTATATTTAAATCCGAGACAATCATCATCTCAGTTCCTTTCATCAGCTCTGTGCCGACAACTTTTTCACCTTTTTCAACAGTCAATTTTGTTACAATTCCATCTTGAGGAGAAAATATTGTAGTCCTCTCAGCATTCCTTTGAACTTGTTTCAAACTAGCAAAAGCTTGTTGATAGCGAGAAAGAGATGCTTTGTAACTTGAATTAGCTTGTTCGAAAGTCGTTTTGGCTCTATCAAGTTCATCTTGCGAAGCAAATTCTTTTTCATACAATTCCTTAACTCTTTTCAATGAAGCTTTTACTCTTGTTAATTCAGCCTTTCTAACTTCAATATCCATCTTAGTAGCTTCCAGAGAAGCCCTTTGCTGTTCAAGCTGAGTTTCGATAATATCCGGCTTGATTTTAACTAATAACTCACCTGTTTTAACTGTATCCCCTTCTTTGACTCCAAGATAAATAATTTCTCCGCTTGACTCCGGCGATATTTTAATCTCAGTTTCAGGTTGAATTTTGCCAATAGCCGTAACTGTTTGAGTAATAGTCTTTCTGCTAACTTTCTCCACAGTAACTTTGATTGCAGTATTTGTGTTTCTTGTAGCAAGGAAAAATATTGCAACTATTAAAATGACAACAATCCCTAAAAAAATAAATACTTTCTTTTTTGATTTTTTCTTAGCCATAATTACATAATCCTATTTATATTTTTTAACTTGATAATTCATTTTCATTATAAATAATATCTCGTCTTCTCAACACGATGGTTCCGGCTAACATATCATGAAAAGCTTGCCTTTTGGGCGAGAGAGTAAATAAAAAACCAATCCATATTATAATAGTAATAATAGACGAAACAACATCTAAACTTTCAAATGTTATTAAAAAAGCCATTAAAGATATAATCGTGCTTAAATGTTTATAAAAAAACCTTAGTGCGAGCTTATTAACTGAAGCTTCGGTCATATTTTCATCTACTATTTTTATCCCTAAAATCATTTTGCCGGGAGTTGCGGCAAATATTATTTCAAATGCATAATACATAAAAGTTACAATAAATGATAAAGGTATAATTGTTTGTAAAAATTCATTTAAAACAGATGGATTAGAGAGCAAATCATTTAGTACATAAGTATAATCTTGATAAACACCGGTTATTATTATTAGAAACATCAAAATACCAACTGTAAAGCCAATATCCAACAAAGAAGCACCTAATCGTGGTGCAAAACCTACTCTATACAAATACTTGTAGTTATCTGATCCATATTTTTCAATCGGCACATTGAAACACTTTGCTTGTTCTTCAGGAGACATTTTGCTAAAACATTCCTTGCATATATTGGGTACAGCAAAAAAATAAGTTGATGGATATTCGTTACCACATTTTTCACATTTCATAAATTGACCTGAGTTTATTAATTATAATTTCCCTATCGAATACAGTACTTCCTTTTGAGATTGGAAATATTTATAAATTGCATTAACTCTATTAATCTGTGCTGTTATTAATTGAGTATTTGCAGTAAGATAATCCGTTATACTTGCCGATCCGATTCTAAATCTTTCTTTAGCACTTTCAAAATTAGCTTTTGCGGATTTTAATGCTCTTTCGGAAATATCAAGTTGTTTTTCCGAAGACTCTAAATTCAAAAAAGCAATTTTTATACTTGATTTAATGTTTTGCTCTAATTGAAATTGCTGTAATTTATTTTGTTCTAACTGTAATTTAGCACTTTGAATTCTTGCATTAGTATTAAAATTATCAAAAATCGGAATATATAAACTCAAACCAATTGATGAACGACCGAAATCCGAAAATTTAGATAATTCATAATTGCTCCAGTTCCAGCCACCTGATGCAGATACAACAGGATAATAACTCGCTTGTGCAATAGCTATACTTGATTCCGAGGCTTGAACAGATGATTTTCTTGCTTGCCAATCAAATCTGTTTTTGATTGACTTATCCACTACATATTTAAAATCACCAATTTGTTTTCTGAAATTTTGTTCTTCATTTTTATTAATAGTATTAGGCAAACTTGACTCTAAAAATTCCACATCATAGCGAGGCATCAAGCCCATAGTAGTCATTAAAGTAGCTTTTGATATATTTAAATTGTTTTCGGCAGTTATCAAATCAAATTCTTTATTACCCAAATCGGCTTCTTGAGATAATACATTATTGATAGGAATTAATCCTGCTTTATTCTGAGCTTTTATTCTTTCTAATTCTTTATTCCCAAGTTCTATGTTCTGTTTTCTAATTTTAACTATTTGGTACTGAGCTATTACATCAATATATTGTTGATAAACCTGCAATTGCACTTTTTTCATTGAGTGTTTTACAGCAAATAGTGAAGATTGATAAGTTTCATTGGCTCTTTTATAATTATTTCCCCGCGAAAAACCATCAAAAATTGTCAAACGAGCCCCTGCATTCAGCGAATATGTATTTGCTCGTGGGTCTGTTTTGACTAATTGACTTTCAACTAAACCAAAACTCGGTTGAGCATTCAATTGTCTTGTATAGCCACTATTAATAGAAATTGAAGGCAAAAAATCACCAAAAGCACTTTTAATATCTGCTTCTGCAGAGCTTGTTTGAGCTTCCGACATTCTGATTTCATAATTATTTCTTAGTGCTTGCTTTATACAATCATTTAAATTATAAACCGTGGTCTCACCTTTTTGACTAAACAATAAAAATGGGAACAGTAATAAAATAATTAGAAAAATTCTCATATTCAACTTAACGCCTCAAATTATTCACGATGACTCATTTTTGTAGTAATTACGAAAATATAAATTAATTGTTTCATCAGCTTATGTTATTAATTTATTTTAATGGCTTCCTGTATATTTTTCAACCGATGATTTTCTTCCCCTTTTATCAACTGCTTGAACTTCAAATACAAACTTTTGATTTTTATCTTTTGGTTCACATTTGAAAACTTGAGTTATTACAAATTTATCAGCCGAATTTGGTATTTTACCTCTTAAATCTCTAATCTTGACATTTCCTTTTGTTTTGAGCTTAACTTCATTTGGTTTTCCATTAAAAGCTCCAAAACTTCTTGTGATAATCTTCAAATTTCCAGCATTATCCAATTGGATACCATCAATTATAGGATTGGGATAATCCCTGATTCTTATGTCATATTTGTCCAAAATAATATTATCTACGTACCTTTCAAGAGTGATAGTCCTACCTATTTGATTTATTTCAGGTACAAACAAAATAGTTTCACCTTGTTCGTCTCCAATATTTAATATTATGTTTTTATCTTTTAGATAAGCTTTAACATTCTGATTAACTAAAAACGGAAGATTAGGCTTAATAATATATTGCTTGCCGGGATACATAATTTTATTGTATTTAGGTATTGGAATTGGAACCGGCTTAACATAAAATTCGGTTTTTCTAATTTTATTGTCATATTTAAATACACTGGATATACTAACCTTCATATTACCATGAGTAGGAGTTCGTCCCTTAATTAAAATTGTGTTATTACCTATAGAGTCTATTTCAGCAGTTCCATAATTATCTTTAGGATTTAGAGTTACTGTAATTTTAGGTTTTCTGAGTAAATCTAATGAAGGATTGGCATTAAATACTAAGATTTTATTAGACCAATATTTATAAGCTATCGCATTTATATTACTCTTGTCAGGTTCAATATTGATTTCATTTGAAAAATTATTAAATCTTTGAACATTAAAATTTGGAATAGAATTATTATTTATATTTGAGGCTAATTCTTTATTAGGGTTTTCAAGTACAATATTAGTCATAATCAAACTAAATTGTGTTTCGGAATGAAAATGATTTTTACTCCCTTTTTCCTTAGCATTTGCGACAACTTTTACATTATAAGTTTTATTCATTTTGTCAATCAAAGGAGGTTCCCAAAAAAATTTCAATTCCTGATGTTTATTGTCTTCCAAAAATCTAAAATACCTTGAACTGCCTGTGATTGTTTGTTTTTGCCTCAACACAAGATCTTCTACTTCAAACTCAAATCTAACATCTTCAACATTTCCTGTATATAATATTGTGTTTACCGAATCAATCGAAATAATATGAATGCCTGACGAATCCGATTTAAATCTACACAATAAAGAAGTTTTCATAGGCTGTATTGTAAACGGACCTTGTATAATATAAGAATGACTACTATCTTTCTTTGACTCATTACCTCTTTTTTGAGGTAGCAAAAGTACAATAGCCGCTAAATATAAAATAAAATAGATTTCAACTTTTCTGTTTCTATTTTTATTCATTTTCTCTATAATCCAACTTATTCATAAGCATAGACGAAATTTCTTTTTTAACCGAGAACTCAATTTCTTTCTTTTTTATTTTGTTAGCCGCTTTGGTAAAGCTCTCGACACTATTTTTAAACTCTTCCAAAGAAGCATTAGTTACTCTCATAATATCAATCATCTGTGGATTAGGCGAAACAGCATCTGCAGTATGCTTTGCTGTTTGATTAACCAAATTAATTAAATTGACTTGTTGATGAATTAATTCATTAATTGAATTATTAACTTCATCTAATTTCGAAACAGATGCCGCTAAATCTCTTCCTACTTCCCCAACTTCGATTATTAAATCTTCAATTGGATTGTCTTCTTCATCAATAGATTCAAGTGCTTCGTCATTTGGAGAAAAAAGCATTAATAAAAACATAATTATTAACATCATTGACTCAAAAGCTACTCCTGCAATAACCATTGTGTCTGTAACGTGATCGCTGAATCTCCTAATACCAATAAGTGCGAGCAAAATAGCCGCTCCAAAATAAACAAACGAATTTATTGTTGAAAAATAAAATCTATTAACTACTTCTTGCATCCATAGATTAGTACCCGAAAAAAAGCCCAAAGGATGTTGAACAATTATTTCTTTATTTATATATTTATAAAGATTTTTTTCTTTAACACAAATTCGCCAAGTTAAAAACAAAGTCGAAAAGCTTGATAATTGCT
>CAZVPQ010000013.1:0-14568 GCA_964628675.1 uncultured Hyphomicrobiales bacterium
CTATCAGTCTATAAACAATTTATAATTTTATCATCGCCGACTTAGTCAATTATTTTCATAGAAAAATAGAATAAATTTTGGTATATATTTAGATTCGCCCAAACGACAGGGAAGTTTATTATTCCCTTGATATTACTTATTATTATAATATTACTAATTAGAAAATATAGAATTCAAAAACGTATGTTAAAAGCTGTTTTAGATATTCCTTCCTCTGGCATAGTATATTTTGTCGATAAAAAGGGCAGGTTGCTTAATGCTAATGATTCTGGAAAGAAAATTTTAGGTATTACAAAAAAAGTTCCGTTAAAAAGGCTCTTTGGTTTTTATTGTGATGTTGATAATACCAAATCATTAAAAATATTAGTTGAAGAATCCATTAATCTCAGAGAGAATTTTACTCGAAGAATTAATATAATAGTTGACAATAAAGTTCAAGAATGGTTTTTTTCAATTGTAGCTTTAAGGAAAATTACCGGTAAACTTACAGGTTTTGTTCTAACAGGAATGGATATTACCGAAGAACTGGAAAGGCAAAGATTGACTAACTGGGCTTCATTAGCTCACGATATGCAAACAAATCTTTCAACTATACGTTTAAATGCAGAGCTAATGGAATGTGACGAAGACAATTCGGACTTAGTTAGAAAATCTAAAATTATCCATCAAGTAACGTTATTAATTCAAAAGGTTAGGGATATAATAACTGTTGGCAGGAGCAATGCACCGGATTTGCAATTTGTTAATTCCGCAGATATTTGCGTAGATGTCAGGAATGAATTTGATGAAACTATGTTTCCAAACATTGAATTTGAACTTGAGATTTCAGAGTTTCAGTTAGAATGCGACAGAATAAAAATTATTCGTGCTTTGAGAAATGCTGTTGAAAACGGTATTAGGGCTTTGAACGGCGAATTAGGCAAAATTACAATTTCTTGTTTGCAAGATAACCGCTATTCATATCTTATAATCAAAGATTCAGGTCCGGGAATGGATGAGGAAAAAAAGAAAAAGATGATGACACCATATTTTACTACATCTAAAAAAGATGGTGGATCGGGAATCGGCACTATGATAATGCAAAATGTGATTGAACAGCACGGCGGTAAATTAATAATTAATAGTGAGCCCGGCAAAGGAACCGAGATTCAATTTTGTTTGCCGAATCCGGAACGAAAAACAAGATAAGGGTGACAAATGCTTAATAACAGTGCTTTTTTACAAAAAGAATCAATGGGCCATAGGATTGCTTCTGTCGATTATGGGAAAAAAAGATTGGGTTATGCAGTTTGCGATGAATTTCATATATCAATTACTCCAAAAAAAGTTTTTAATCCATCTGAACCTAATTTTATTAATGAATTTATTGAGCGGATTAAACTTGATAAGATTAAAATTTTAGTTGTTGGTTTTCCTTATAGACAAGATTCAAAACAAACAGATATTATGGACGACATACAGGGTTTTATCAATACTCTAAAAGAAAAAACAGATATTATTATTGTACCTTTTGATGAGTCGTTTTCTTCGAAGCGTGCATCTAAACTAATGGTAGAAATCGGCAAGAAAAAGAAAAATAGAGCGAAAAAAGGCTCTTTAGATTTAGTTGCCGCAGGCATCATTTTGCAAGATTTTTTGAATGAAATAGAATAAAAGATTTTCCTTGATCAATTGATTACCAATGATTAATCCTATATTTTACATTTAATCAAAAATTCCGAACAAATTTAATAATATCAGAAAAATTACTAAAGGAATAAAATACTTTATCATAAAAATCCATATTATTTTTAATTTATAAAAGTGCTTGGAACCTTGTTCGATTTCTTCGCTTGCTTTATCTGCACTCCAAACCCAGCCTACAAAAATTGATAGTAATAAAGCACCGAAAGCAAGAGAAAAATCACCGAAAAGAAAACTCATTTGACTCAAAAAATCAGAATCAGTAAGAAATTTTGGTATTAAACTGAAATTAGTAAAAAAATCACTCGATCCGTTTGATAGTGCTGATGGAATACCTATCAAAAAAACTATAAAAGCTACAACCCAAACAATTTTTTTTCTGTCTGCTTTTTTCTCATCTACGAGAAATGAAACAGGAACTTCTAATAGTGAAATCGTTGATGTCAAAGCGGCAACCGAAAGTAAAATAAAAAATATTGAACCGACAAACAAACCTCCCGGCATATTAACAAATAATTTTGGGAAGACCACGAAGACTAACGAAGGTCCTGCCGCGGGACTTTCACCCATAGCAAATAAAGCAGGGAAAATTATCAATCCTGCCATAAATGCAATTAATGTGTCGAAAAAAGCTATGTAAACCGATGAAGTGAATAGGTTTTCTTTTTTGTTAATATAACTCCCATAAGTTACCATTAATCCCATACCGAGACTCAATGAGAAAAAAGCTTGTCCCAAAGCTTGCAAAACCGTTGTGCCTGTAATTTTAGTAAAATCAGGTTTAAGATAAAATAACAATCCTTTGCCTGAGCCATCTAAGGAATTAGAATAAATAATTAATCCTAACATTAGTATAAAAAGAATGGGCATTAATATTTTTGACCATTTTTCAATACCCCCCGAAATACCACCATAGACAATTATTGCTGTTAAAAACATAAAAAATGCAAAAAGAGGCAATACTATTAATGGATTGGCAACAAATGAACTAAAACCGTAAGGAATGCCAAAAGCCATTTTGAAAATATAACCAAAGGTCCATCCAGCAATTACACCGTAAAACGAGAGTATTCCTAAACCCGTAATAACACCAAGAAATCCGACAAGTCTCCAAGAAGAATGAGGTTTAATTGCATCAATAGCACCCACAGGATCCTTTTGAACATTGCGTCCGAGAGATAATTCTGCCATCATATAAGGTACACCAATGATAACTACAAAAAAAAGATATAATACGACAAATGCCGCCCCACCGTTTTGTCCGACAATGTAGGGGAATCTCCAAATATTTCCTAATCCAATTGCAGAACCGGATGCCGCTAAAATCAAACCTAATTTGGAACTCCATTGGCCTCTATTTGTTGCCATTGCTATTTTACCTTATTTATTTTAAGTTCGAGAAAAATATTTTTTAATTTATTAAATTGTCTTTAAATATTAAAATAATAAGCACTCTTTTTTATGATTTAATTTACATCGTTATTTCTTCATTAATTTCGGATAGTAATAAATAAAAATTGCTTCTTGACTATTTTTTCTTTTCTAAATTTCTTATATTCATATTAGTAAAAAAAGAATATGTAAATAAATAGAATTAAATAATGAGAAAAAATTCAAAATTACAAGATGAATTAACCGAGCTTATAGATAAAACCGAGCTTAAAAAATTTAAAACCGAATCTAAAATATATGATTTTAGAGATTTAATGCTCAAACGTATAAATAAAATCTTGATAGTATGTAGTCTTTACGATTACTATATATTAATTGAAGACGGACATTTGCAAGAGGCTATTTATAATGAATTTATGGAGTTAAATTTATACAATTCTCCAAACATTCAACGCTTATATACCGGTAAAAAAGCATTGGAACTAATTAAAAAAGAAAAGTTCGATCTTGTTATCGCAACTATGAGAATTGGAGATATGGGACTTGACGAATTTTGTATAGAGGTCAAAAAAATTAATCAGGATTTACCAGTTGTTATTTTAGCTTCTCATTCACAAGAGTTGTCTTTATTGAAAAATGAAGGTAAACTTGACTTTTTTGATAAAGTTTTTATTTGGACAGGGGACAGAAGAATTTTCCTTGCTATTATAAAATATTTCGAGGATTTATATAATGCACCCAAGGATTGTCTTGAATTTGGAGTGATGGCTATAATACTTGTTGAGGATTCGCCCGAATATTATTCTGCATATTTACCTCTGCTTTATTCCGAAATTATGAAGCAATCTCAAAAGTTGATTGTTGACGGAATTAATTCAGCAGAAAAAATGCTTAGGCAAAGAGCAAGACCCAAAATATTATTGGCAGAAAATTATGAAGAGGCTTGGAAATTAATAACAAAATATAAAGATTCTTTACTTAGCATTATAACTGATTTAGAATTTCAAAGAAATGGTAAAATTGAAAAAGATGTTGGCATTAAATTAATCAACGAAGTTAAAAAGAAAATTCCGGGAATTCCTATTTTGCTTCAAACTTCGCAAGAAGACAAGAAAGATATTGCTAAGGAATTAAATGTATCTTTTATAAATAAGAGTTCACGAACATTATTGATGGAATTGCGACAATTTATGTTTAACAATTTGGGATTTGGTGAATTTATTTTCCGTATGCCTGATGGCAGCGAAGTTATACGTGCCAAAACAATAAAAAGCTTTAGAAATAAACTTAATTTCATTCCCGAGGAATCGTTCTTATATCATTCCAATCGAAATCATTTTTCATTATGGTTTATCGCAAGAACAGAATTTGAATTGGCAAATAAAATTAGACCTATAACAATTAATCAATTCAATAATTCAAAAGAATTACGCCAGCAATTAATAAATGTAATAAATAAGCATTTGGAGAAAAATCATAGGGGGATTATATCGGTATATTCACGAAAAGAAATAAACAAAGATTTAAAATTTCAGTTGATAGGCGAAGGCTCTATTGGAGGTAAAGCACGTGGGCTTACTTTTTTTGATAAAATAATGAAAGATTATATTAATCCGAATTATTTTCCTGATATACAAATTTTTATACCTGATACTGTAATTTTAGGCACAGATGTTTTCTCTGAATTTATGGAGTTAAATAATTTATATCCAATTGCAGTCAAAAATATTCCTGACAAACAAATATTAAGAGAATTTCAAAAAGCTGATTTGCCGTCAGTTATTTTGGGCGATTTGGCAGATTTACTTGATATTATTAGATATCCAATTGCGGTTCGTTCCTCAAGCCTTCTCGAAGATGCTATGTATCAACCTTTTGCAGGCATTTATGCTACAGTTATGGTTCCAAATAGCAATATAAAAAAAGAAGTTAGATTTTACAATCTTGTACAAGCCATTAAATATGTATATGCATCAACTTTTTTAAAAAATGCTAAAAATTATATTGAAGCAACAGGTAATCGCATCGAAGAAGAAAAAATGGCAATAATTCTTCAAGAAATTGTTGGTAATAAATTCGGCGATTATTATTATCCTCATTTTTCGGGTGTTTCTCGCTCTTATAATTATTATTCTTTCGGAAAAGCAAAAGCAACCGATGGTGTTGTCAATTTGGCTTTGGGATTAGGCAAAACAATAGTTGACGGTGGAAAAAGTTTGCAATATTCACCTGAATATCCAACTATCTATCCCCAGTTTGGCACTACTAAAGATTATTTTTATAAATCACAAACCGACTTTTGGGCTTTGAATTTAGCAAATGAAGTAATTGAAGAAGTACCTAACGAAAATATGCATCTATCAAATCTACATATTGAAGAAGCTGAAAAATATGGTAGTATTAAATTTTTAGCTTCAACTTATTCAAGCGAAAATGATATGATTTATGAGGGCACAACAAGAAAAGGTCCACGTATATTAACATTTGCTCCTATATTGAAATCAAATGTTATTCTACTTAACGATGTATTAAAATTAGTAACTCGTATGTCTGAAGTAGCTATTAATGCACCTGTAGAAATAGAATTTGCTGTTAATCTTGATAATGAATCAGCCACTCCATCAAAATTTGCATTTCTACAAGTTAGACCGATGGTCAAACCCGATAGAGATGTAAATATAGATTTAGATAATATTAATCAAGAAGATATTCTAATCAAGTCGGATTTATCTTTGGGCAATGGTCAATACGATTTAAACTATGTTTTATATGTTAAGCCCGAGAGTTTTAATGCTTCTATGACAAAACAAATAGCAAATGAAATATCAAAATTTAATAAGCAAATGACAAAAGATCAAAAAAAATATTTATTAATAGGACCGGGGAGATGGGGTTCTTCTGACTCTTGGCTTGGTATTCCTGTTGATTTTTCAGATATTACAGGGGCTAAAGTCATCGTAGAAACTCAAATACCAAATATGACAGTTGACCCGTCGCAAGGTTCACATTTCTTCCAAAATCTTACTTCTTTTAAAATAGCTTATATTACCGTAAAAGCTTATGGTAAAAATTACTATATTGATTGGGATTGGCTTGATAAACAAAATGTCATTGCAGAAACAAAATATATTAAATTAATATCTGTTGAAAAACCTTTAATAACTAAAATCAAAGGTTTGACAGGTTTCGGTATAATTCTTAAAGGATAATCAAATGGAAAAAATATCAAAGTTAAATCGAGAACCGCTTTTAAATCCGGAGTGGAAAATAATTTTGGATAACTTGGTATATCAAGACCAAAATCTTGTTTACAGGATTTGTAGAAAAATGATAATTAAATTGAATAGATTAGAAATAGAAGAAATATCAAGTTTTGCAAAATATTTTAGACCTACAATTAATACTTCTGAAAATTTACAACAGTTCGGTCCTAATTGGCCCAAGCCCAAAGGTACTCCTTTTGTTGCCGAGGAAATAATTGAAGATGTTTTTAGTATTGCTGACCAATATATTGAGGACAAAGAAATTTCTAACTTATTAAGGATTTGGTTACATTATGAGCAAATTAGAGATTTATCACTAATATTAGAAAAAAGGCATGCTCCATTATCCGAAGTCAGCGAAGCAGTCAAAAAATATCTAAGGCTTTATGTACACGACACGATACATAATGAAGATGAAATTATTGGTTTAAGAGTTGGTTTGATTTATAGATTTTTATCCGAGAATCTTGCTTATATTAATATTGCCAAAAATTTTATTTCTATTAAGGGAATAGACGAAGTTCTAAACAGGGTTATTGGACCGGCAAATGGCAATGGCAAATTGGGTGGGAAAAGCACAGGAATTATTTTAGCTCGCCAAATCCTCAAAGATAAAAGAAAAGATAATCCTTATTTTGAAAATGTTCATACACCCAAGAGTCGATTTCTTACATCTGATTCTTTGTATGAATTTCTCCATTATAACGCTTTGGAAGAATTTGTGTTTTTAAAATATCAAGATGTTGAGGAAATCAAACAAGAATATTCATTTTTGGAATATGTTTTTAAAAATTCTACTTTCCCACCCGAAACAGTTCAAGCTCTAAATATGATTTTAGACGATTTAGAAGGGAATCCGATGATTGTTCGTTCTTCAAGTTTATTAGAAGATAGTCTCGAAGCGGCTTTCAGTGGGAAATATAAAAGCTTGTTTTTGAGTAATACCGGATCAAAAGAAGAAAGGTTGTCTAATTTGATGAATGCTATTGCCGAAGTCTATGCAAGTTCTTTCGGACCCGACCCAATTGAATATAGAAAAGAACGTGGGCTTATTGATTTTCGCGAAGAAATGGGGATTTTGATTCAACAAGTAGTCGGTAATAGAATAGGGAAATATTTTTTGCCTAGTTTTGCCGGAGTTGCTTTTAGCAATAATGAAATGCGATGGTCAACAAGAATCAAAAGAGATGACGGAGTTATTAGATTAGTAGCGGGTTTAGGAACACGTGCAGTCGATAGAACTAATGATGACTATCCTATTCTTGTTTCTCCCGGTCAGCCCGGAATTAGAGTTAATCAAGCTATTGAAGATCAAATAAGATATTCACAACATTATGTTGATGTTATTAATTTGGAAAAAAATATATTTGAAACTATTGAATTTTCAGATTTAGTTAAAGAAAGTAGAGCTAATATACCCGCTATTGAAAAAATTGTGTCGTTCAATCGTGAAAATATGCTCGTTGATCCGATTAGTATTATGGATGATTTCACAAAAGAAGATTTAATTATCACTTTTAACGGTTTAATTAATAATTCTGATTTTATCAAACAGATGAGTGAAATATTATCTGAATTACAGAAAGATTTTGGTGAACCAGTCGATATTGAATTTGCTTCAGATGGGGAGAAGCTATATTTATTACAATGCAGACCTCAAAGTAAATCAATTTTCAGTGAAAAAGTAAAAATTCCTACTTCTATTGATGATAGAAACAAAATATTCTCTGCTAATAAGTTTGTTAATGACGGTTACATTCATGATATTGAGTGGGTTGTTTATGTTGATTGCGAATATTATAGCGAACTTAAATCTCTCGAACAAATGCAGGAAGTTGGCAGAATTGTAAGCAGATTGAATTCAAAGTTGCCAAAGAGAAAATTTATTTTAATTGGTCCGGGGCGTTGGGGTAGCAAAGGTGATATTAAATTAGGTGTACCTATTGTTTATAGTGATATTAATAATAGTGCTATGTTAATTGAAGTATCTAAGGCAAAGGGCGGTTATGTTCCTGAATTGTCGTTTGGAACTCATTTTTTCCAAGATTTAGTTGAAGCAAATATTAAATATTTGCCATTGTATCCCGATGAAAAGGGCAATATTTTCAATATTTATTTTTTCAGAGGCACCAAAAACAGTTTATCAGAGTTGTTTCCTGAGTTTGTTGCTTTTGAAGATGTCATTAGAGTTATAAAAGTTAGTGATTTTAAACAAAATAAAAAATTATCAATATTTATGGATGGAGAGTTAAACGAAGCTTTGGCTTTTTTGAAATAGAGATTTATATATAAGAATTTATATTTTGATGATATTTGATAATTATTAGATTCATTCTGTACTGATTTTTCTTGAAATTGACTTGTAAATAAAATAGAATTGCAGAGTAAAGTGGTTAATACTAAGTCCTTACTCTGCAATAATTAATTAATTACTATTAATCCAATTATATTATTTGATGTTAATAATATTTTTGCTGTAAACCTTGCCGTCAATTTTTAATTTGACAAAATATATTCCTTTGGAAAGATTTAATTGCTTGGCATTGATTCTATAACTATATCCGCCTCTATTTTGTTGTCCTTCGAATAATGTTTTAATTCTAACACCTAAAATATTATATATTTCAAGAGAAGTATTTGCAAAATGTTTTAAAGAGTATTGAATAACAGCATAATCTCTAAACGGATTTGGATAAATATTAAACGATGTTGTTGCTAATGGCTCACCAATTCCACTGATTTCTATAGTATAAGTTTTGCTTATTGAATCTTGATAAGTGCCGTTATTAGCAATCAAAGTTATTTTATGCTGACCTTCGGAGTCAAAAGTTGTCCGGGCATTTTTCTGTGTACTGAATATTTTCCCGTCTTTTTTCCAAGTATAAGTATTATTTCCGGAACTAATATTGATAAATTTAATTGTATCATTAACGAATAAAATTTCTCTGTCGCAAATAAAATCAGCATTAACTAAATTTGATTTGCCATCGGTTGAAAATGTAATATCATCGGAATCCCAAGTATTACCAACAGGATCAACAACGTGGACTTTAAAATGATAAGTAGCATTTGAGTCTAATTCTTTCAATTCAAATTTATGATGTGCAAAATATGGATTCTTATATTCACCATAATGTGAACGGATTGTATCCGAATAATCTGTCGAAGTCCCCCACATCAATGTTGCTTTTACAACTTCAGGATTTTCAATCGAAGTAGTATAATCAATTAAAATATTTGTTTCAGTCGAATTAATAAAATTGTAAGAAATTTGAGTAACTTGAACAGTTGTATCTTTTACCGGGATTTTATCCTTTCGGTAGGGATTATAAAGAGGGTCTCCAATGCTAATTCCTTTCCAACATAGTCCGGGTTCGGAGTGAAAAGCCGACTCAATAAAATTATATCCATTCAGGAAATAATATAAAAATATATCGGGTTGACTGTGCCCTGTCAGATATGGTTCGCCAATACAACCGGTTCCGCAAGTCAAACCCTTTGCAAACGAAGATGAAAGAAAAGTTTGCGTTCCCTCTCTCATTTTTGCACCTGAATTAGAATTCAAATCACAAGCAAAAGAGCCGGGCATCCAATCCCAACCATCTTGATATTTATTGTAATTATACCAACCACCATAAATCATAGCATCTGTTGCAAAAGTTGCCGATGAGCCATCTGTGAATACGGCTCCCTCTTCTCCTATTTCTTTCTCCGTACTTTCCTGCTTATAAGTAACTCCTGCGTCTTGATAGAAAAATCTAATATATGCGGCGTCTTTATCAAATTCGGCATAAGATTTGACATAGCGATAGCCGGCTTTCAAAGCTGAATCGTTATATTCACCAAATCTATTATCGGCATATCCTGTGCCTTGATAATAACCGTCTTGCAAATAGAGATATTTATCACCGTAAAGAGCCATATCAATTAAATTTTTATTTATAGTAATATTTTTGCTAATCAATCGGGAAACAAGATACATATTTGTCGGACCGAGTTTGTAATTATGGTCAAATTGTCCTTTATCATAAAACTTAGATGGTGATGTTTCATAAACAGGGTCAATATACCAATATTTCGGGAAAGTTTGGATTTGATCTCTTGTGCCGATTATTCCCATAGCCGCCAATGTATTATCTAATGAACGAGAGGTCGTACCACCGTTTGCAACAGCAGTTTTAGGGAGCGCTATCTGATAAGGCATTTTATCACACAATAGTATATAATAAATGTAATCATCACCTAATTCCGAAAGTTTCTGTTTTATCGGAGTAACTACTTCGTCCCAAAATTTTCCCCATTCGTCAGCTTTATAATAATATTTTGTTGTTGAAATATCCAACCCAAGCATATTTGCATCCGGTATATGTCTCTTGCTTTGATAATATAAAGCTAATTCCTTTGAATCGGGAACACCATTATTATTATCATCAGTATCATTATTGTTATAAACTACAATAAGTCTATTAACTGCCGGTTGCTCAAAGTCCGGTAGCTGAGCGGAACTATAAGAAACAGCAAAAATCAACAATACAGACAAAATGTTGAAATAAATTATTGATTTACTTTTGATAAGTGAGTACAAATTTTTCATCTTCTTATCCTTTTTTTTATTTATGTTTAATGTAACATTTTAAATTAATAAATTTTTCACTAAATTCAATTAAGGAATAAATTTTATTCTTTCTTCAGTCTTTGGTTCAATTGGAGAATATTTCGTAATGTAATGAGTTAAAATATCAACATCAATCAATGTAGTATTTTCCTTTTCAATGTTGTTTTGAAGAAATATATAGTATCCGTCGCCACCTGTTGCTATCCAATCGTTTGTTAATATGGTATATATTTTATTAGTGTCCAATTCCGACCAGTTGCCGTTTTCTTCGACTCTAACTGATATTACTCTTGAACCTTTATTAAATATTGTCTTAACATCTCTGCCTTTATACTCAGCACAAAATGCGGGTTTAGTCGTATCATAAATAACTTTAATTCCACCCATCTGAAGAAAAGCACCGCTACTTGCTCTTTGACCGTTCGGACAACTATCTACCGAACTTTTGACAGATGAAGCCGATATTTCCAATATTTGCTTCAAATCCGCACCTCTTAATTTCACTTTGTAAATTTCACCTCTGAATGGCATCATTTCGAGCAAATTATTATAAGTCAAATTTCCTTTTGGGAAAATTTTATCACTGCGGATTCCACCGCCATTAACCAAAGCAATATCTACATCAGGAAACCAGTCAATCCAAGCATCTGTAATCAAATCCCCGCTATTTGCTTCTTTATATCGCACAGAATTTTCGCGGCAATCAATATCGACCAGAGTTCGTCCGATTGTTTTATTAGTACTATCGACATAAGCATTCACATAAGAATCCATTTTAGATTTTACAATATTGTCGCTGCCTATTGTCGAATCCAAAAGAATTAACGACCAATTGAAATTTGAAAGATTATCATTCTGATAATCAAAATCAAGGAGTCCTAAATGGGTTCCTTCCATACCGTCTTGAACAATTATAGTTTTATTTCCATTATCTTTTTCAACAATATCATAAACAAATTGATGACTATGTCCACCGACGATAATATCAATTCCAGCAACACTATCAGCAAGCATTTTATCCAAATCGGTCCCTATATGAGTTAATGCAATAATTATATCGCAATCGTTTTGTTTCAATTTCCCAACATTATCTTTTGCTATTTTTATAATGTCTTTATCCACATTTACATTAGGTCCCGTATTGGCTGACAGAAGCAAATCCGGTGTTATCAATCCGAATATACCTATTTTAATTCCTTGATATTCTTTTATCACATAAGGTTTGATTTTATTATTGATATAACTATCATTAATTAAAAGATTAGCCGATACCAAATCAAAATCCGCATATTGAAGAGCTTTTTTATAATTTTCAAGACCATAATCAAATTCGTGATTTCCGGGAGTAATAATATCATATCCTGCAAGAGACATTCCTTCCATTTCAGGACATCCGCCAAAAAGACTATAAAAATTCCCTATCATATCATCGCCGGTAGAAACTAAAAGCGAATAATCATATTTACTTTTCATTTCTTTTCTCAAAAAAGCAATTCTTTCGAGACCGCCAACTATTATTTTTTTCCCTTCAATTTTCTTTTGGAAAGGCACTATTCTACTTTGCAAATCCGATGTAGTCATTATTGCAAACTTAAATTTATTATGTGTTTTAACTGTCTCTTCTTTACAACTAAGAAAAAACACGGCAAATACAATAAGTGGAATTAAAAGCTTTTTCATTGATATTCCTGAAATATTTTAAAAAATAATCATCAATATTTCCAATTTTACGATTTTTTTGTTAATTTCTATTATATTTTATAAAGATTTAATTTTTGAATACAAACCGGAGGAAAAAATGTCAATTTTATTATCGAAATCCGATGTGATGAATTTGTTGGATATGAAGACTACTATGGATGTTGTCGAAAAAGCTTTTGCCGAACTCTATGAGGGTTCTGCCGATATGCCCCAAAGAACTGTTATTGCTGTTCCAGAACACGAAGGCGTTGCTCTTTTTATGCCCGCTCTGATGAAAAATCTCGGTGCATTAGGTACAAAAATCGTAACAGTATATAAGAACAATGTTCCGAAATATAATATGCCGACGGTTTTAGGAACTATTTTAATTTTAGACCAAAAAACAGGGAATGCCGAAGCGATTATGGATGGAGGTTTTATTACTGCTATGAGAACAGGCTCTGTGTCCGGTATCGCAACAAAATATATGGCAAATCCTAATGCAAAAATTGCTACAATTATCGGCTCGGGTATTCAAGCAAAAACTCAGGTTTGGGCAACTGTTGAAGCACATAAATTTGATGAGTATTATGTTTTTTCAATTGACCCACCTGAAAAAATTGATGCTTTCTGTCAAGAAATGCAGGAAAAACACGGTATCCCATTCAAAAGAGCTAATTCTATCGAAGAAGCTGTTCGCCAAGCTGATGTATTGACTCTGGCAACGAGTGCAAAAGACCCGATAATTGACGGCGATTGGCTCAAACAGGGCTGTCATATTAACGGTATCGGCTCACACGCTCCCGCTATGAGAGAACTTGATGAAAAAACAGTTATGAAAGCTCGTATTATTGCAGACCAAAAATCAGCTTGTTTAGCCGAAGCCGGCGATTTTATTATCCCTATAAAGGAAGGCAAAATTAGTGAAGACAATATTATTGGTGATCTCGGTGGAGTTGTAAGCGGTAAAACTGCCGCAAGAACTTCTCCCGATGAAATCACATTATTCAAAAGTGTAGGTCTTGCTATTCAAGATATTTCCACTGCTTTTGCCGTTTATCAATTAGCAAAAGAAAAAGGAATTGGAAAAGAATTTAATTTCACCGATTAATATTTCGTTTAATAATTAAAGGAGAAATTCTATGTTGAAATTAACATATTTAAGTCATTCTTGTTTTCTGCTTGACGATGGTAGTCAAGAAGTAATCATTGACCCTTTTTTGAGTGGTAATGAGCTTGCACCGGTCAAACCCGAAGATATAAAAGCTAAATATATTGTCCTTACTCACGGACACAGCGACCATGTAGGAGATACTTTTGAAATAGCAAAGAACAATAATTCACTTGTGATTGCTGTCAATGAGCTTGCCAATTATGTAGCTTCCAAAGGAGCTAATGCACATAATATGCATATTGGCGGAGGATTTAATTTTCCTTTTGGCAGGTTGAAATTCACAATAGCACATCACGGCTCGTCCAACGACGAAGGTCAATATATGGGCGAACCTGCGGGCGTTGTAATTAAAATGGGAGGCAAAACTATTTATCATTGTGGAGATACAGGACTTTTCCTTGATATGAAACTTATCGGTGAAATTGATAATATTGATATTATGTTAGTGCCGATTGGTGATAATTTCACTATGGGGATTAATGATGCTGTCAAAGCGGTTGAATTTGTTAATCCCGGAATTGCAATACCCATTCATTACAATACTTTCCCGATAATTCCCGCTGACCCTAATGAATTCAAATCCAAAACGGAAGCTATCGGCAAAAAAGCAAGAGTTATGGAATTCGGCGAAACAATTGAGTTTTAATGTTTATGAGTAAAATTTGAATCTATACGGAAGGAAAACGGCATAAACCTTCCGTAAAAAAATCTATACGGAAGGAAAACGGCATAAACCTTCCGTAAAAAAATCTATACGGAAG
>CAZVPQ010000014.1:0-14204 GCA_964628675.1 uncultured Hyphomicrobiales bacterium
AATATTTTTTGTATTCTACAGAATATTTAACAATAGCGTTAACAATTCCATCTGCAATTTTTTCTATGCCTTCATCAGAAGAAACAAACTTCTCGTCTTTTTTGTTCGACAAAAAACCTGATTCAAATAATATATTGGGCATTGAAGCCCCTATAAGCACATAAAATCCGGCTTGTTTAACTCCGCGATTTGCTAAATGTGTTGTGCCGCAGACTTCTGTTTGAATTAATCTCGCAAATAATTCACTAAACTTAACAAAAGAGCTTTGAGCCATAGTTGATATAATTATTTCTTCATCTGTCAAATTTTTATATCGGGCAGATTTATTTTCAAATTTGATAGCAGAATTCTCAAAATTTGCTACTCTTATTGCTTCTTTATTTTTTCCGGGACGTAAAATATAAGTTTCCAATCCATTGGCATTACTTGGCTTTTTGCGGGCAGAATTCAAATGAATGCTGATAAATAATTTGCCATGCTCATTATTAGCTATTTGACCTCTTCTGTAAAGTTCAATGAATCTATCATCATTTCTTGTCATAACAACTCTGGTATTTGGCATTTTTTTTAGTAATAATTCTTTGACTTTTTTAGCAATTTTCAAAGTAATATCTTTTTCATAAATACCTGATATACTTACAGCACCTGCATCTTTGCCTCCATGCCCGGGGTCTAATACTATACAATCTAAATCCCATTTTTTCTTTTCATTTGAAAGTGCATTTTTACTGTTGGTCACTATATTTTGCTTAGTTTGAATTTCCGATTGATCTTTAATAATTGATTTTTTCTTGATTGCTGATTTATTCAAATTAGATATTTTTTTGTGATTTATTTTGTGTTTAAGAATAATTGTGAAAATTAATTCTTGCGGTCCATTACGTTTTGAACTGCAATCCACAATTTCATTATTAAAATCAACATAATAAATTTGATATTCCCTTATTCTGTCAGGTGTTACAGCTTTTATTCCCTCTGAATTTAAAATCAAAGAATAATCTGTTATTTTATCATTAACATTTGGAATTCTAATAGTCAATTTATTTTTGCTACACTCAGGTTTTTGATATTGTTCAATGATTCCATTGGAATATAAATGAATGAGTATTTGATTTTCCTTTTGTTCAGCATAAATATTGATTATATTTATTTTATTATCGTTAGATTGTTGCTTATTACTTGCGAAAATATTGTCAGGATTAATTTTCCTTTCGTCATAAATTAAATTATCACCTAATTTTCTCTTTAAGTTCTGCGGAATTACGTAATTATTAGGAGTAGATTTCTTTACAATTGGAGAATTGTTATTCTTTTCTTGGTTAATATTGTCATTATTAGCATCGGCATTTTTTTCTTGATGCGACGCTCCCTTTTTAATTGAATCTTTGGGACTACCTACTTTAAACTTATAAAAGTTCATTTCTTGACTTGAATCAATATCAACTTTAGATGAGTCATTTCCTGATTCTTGAAAGTTTAGTTCAATATCATTATCGGGAGATTTAGCTTGAGTGAATCTGTTCAAATATATTGTATTATTTTCAATTTGAGAGCTGTAAATTTGAAGTACTTCCAATGCAATAAGCATTGAATTAAAAGGTATAAGTAAATTATTTGCATAGCTAATACAAGGTCGGCGGAATTGGATTATTTTAGATTGCTTACTGTTAGTATAATTTACATAAAATGATAATGGAGAAAATTTTAATTTATTGTCTTCAAAAGTCAATTCATCTTTTAAAAGGTTTACCTTAGCTTTTTGGAAAACAGAATTTGCCAAATCATTAAAAGATATGTAATCGACACTATTAATCTTAGTAATATTTAATTTTAATTTTTTCCCATTATCGAATTTTACAATATAATTACTAAAAGAAGCGTAAATATTAGATGTAAATATTAAGATAAAAATGATAATTAAAGATATTATATTCTTTTTGTTCTTAATCATATACTTTCTCTTTATTTTTTTCTACAAAATTAACAAAAATTATTCCACATATATGATTATTTTGTTTAGAACTTGAATAAGAGTTTATCAATATCAGTGTATATACTAATTATAAAATTAAGTTAAAATATCATCAAACAACATTTATTTGCATATCAAGTTTATAAAGAGAATGAAAGTTATGCGTATAAGTCAATAAATTACATGTATATAGATCCTATTTTCTTTAATAGGATTTATCATAATGAGTAAAATAGGAATTAGCGAAATCAATAATAATTGAAAAATCAAGATTGTAATATAAAAATCTTTAATTTAAGTTTAAGCTTTCATAATTCAGAATAAAAATATTATTTTCTATAATTTGAAATAAATTCCTCTACTTCGGGAACGCCACCTTGATAAATTAAATATCCGTTATATGGCTCTCTTTCGGTAATTTCTCCGGCAATAGGTGTCAGCATAATTTCTTTTACTTTGTCAAGGTCATTAGTCTGCCCTAATGCCCAAGCCAATTTCATATAAGCGGCTTCGGGCAACATATTTGCAGTAGGAATAACTCCAAGCTCCATCATATCCCTACCTGTATCGTAAACATACATTTGTACGTAACCCCAAAGTGTTTGAACCGTCATATAAACCGCAACACCTGCATCTTTGGCTCTTTGCAAGGCAGGATATAAAGGTTTGTTAACATGCCCGAGTCCCGTTCCTGCAATTACAATTCCCTTATAACCGTTATCAATCATAGAATCTACTATATCCGGCATCATATTCGGATAATAATATAAAATAGCAACTTTTTCTTCAAAAGTAGGAATTATTTTAACGTTTTTATCTTTTCTGCGTTTTTTATAATCCTCTTTTAATAAAGTAATTTTTTCTTTATCAATCATTGCAATTGGAATATCACTAATAGTTCTGAAGGTCGATCTATAACTGGAGTGCATTTTCCTGACTCGCGTTCCTCTATGAAGTAATCCATAAGTGTCGGATGTAGGTCCGAACATACAGACCATAACCTCGGCTATATCGCTTTCGGCAGCAGCTTTTACGCTGTGAATAAGATTTAATGCCGCATCGGAAGAAGGTCTGTCGCTTGATCTTTGCGAACCTACTAGAACAATAGGCACAGGAGAATCCTGAACCATATAAGATAAAATAGCGGCAGTATGATGCAAAGTATCCGTGCCGTGCCCAATCACAATTCCCTTAACCCCTTTTTCAATTTCTTTTCCTATTGCTTTTGCTGTTGCTATATATTGTTCCGGTCCCATATTTTCGCTAAAAACCCCATAGAGTTTTTCAGTTTCCAAATTGCAGTAATCAGCTAATTCGGGAACAGAACCATATAATTCACCAGGAGAAAAAGCCGGAATAACAGCACCGGTTCTATAATCCAAACGCGAAGCAATTGTGCCTCCCGTACCAAAAAGTTTTACTCGAGGTTTATTTGGTGAATAAGGGAATTCCTTTTCCGGAATTTTATAATGAGCTTCTTTCCTGCCATTAACAATAATATCCGTGATTTTTGAAGCGGAAATTCCAATATTATAGCCTGTTCGTAATTTAATAACAATATGAAATTCGTCGGCTTGCTCTGAACGTGGCAAAATAATACCGATATTATTACCATCATTTGTTTTAATTTCTACATCACTCCAAACTTTTGCGTCGAATTTTTTTAATACTTCAATTGCTTGTCCGCGATATCCTTTATAATCTTCGTTGTTAGCCATTTATTTTGTCTCCGAATTAATCTTCATAATTTTATTTGCAATAAGTTCACCGTTTACTCTTCCTCTGAGGTCATTCATAATTAAGCCTATTATTAATTTTGTCTTATTTTTAGGATTAATGATTTTTATAGAATTGTATTTATCAATTGCCATTTTGATTGAATTATTAATTTCATCATCACTTGCCGGTTTCAATAAGAATTTTTTATCAAATTTTCCTTCCATAACGCATAATCGCATTGCTTGATAAATACCATCTTTAACAATTATTTTATCTTTATATGCCGAAAAAATATTTTCTAAAATAGATTGGGTTAAAATCGAAACATCATAACCTTTTTTCTTCAATCTTTTAATAAAATTGATAAAAGCAATCGAAGTAAATTTGGGCTCAATTTTCCAATCGTCAATTATTTTCTTTGCAAGAGCAGAATATTTGCAGTCCGTTAATTGCTTTATTAATTCATCCGGTATATCAAGAGAGGCAAAATATTTTTCTAAATCCCATATTCTTATTGGAAGAGTTTTCTTGATTCTTTCCTTTCTCTCATCAGCAATTATTTTTGGTGGCAAATCAGTATCGGGATACATTCTTTCGGGACCGGGCAAAATCCTTTCAAAACCATTAGTTCCATCTTTAAACGATTGTCTCGTTTCCGACGGGATACCTATTGTTGCTTCTTTTGCACGAATCTGAATTTCATTAGTCGCAGTTTGAGTATCTTGTTCATCGCCCCAAACAATAACCATAGAGTCATTTGCATCGGCTCCGATGTATTTTCTTATTTTCTGACCTTCAGCTGAGGATAGAGTATTTTCATAACTATCGGAGTTGATAATATTTGGCAATATATCCAAACAAGCTATAACTCGAACTCTATCGGAAATTTCTTTTGAGAAATATGTATCAGTCTGTGTTTGCCAATTAAGTAGTCCCTTGAATCCTTTGAGATTAACGCATTTCGCTATTTTGCCATTAGCAATAGCTTGTCGGATAGGTTGATAATTTGTATGTCTCAATATATGGGTAATATCATCAGTTTTAGATTCAAAACTATCTTCGGTTATCCCTCTCTTGTTCAGTTCTTCTTTTAATCTCAACAAATTCCATTGTCTCATAGCTTCGTTATAAGTCAATAATGGAATATCTTTAATGTTAGCAACTCCTTTGATTTCGATTCTCGTACCACCTGTTATGCTAACATTTACATCTTCTCTCGAAGCGCCAATTCCAGTACGAACATGTCCTGTCGAGCGAACTAATCTTCTTAAAATTTCATTGACTTCAGCAACTTCGACAGGTGTTTTCATTTCAGGTTGAGTAACAGTCTCGATTAAAGGCATACCAAGTCTATCAGTCAAATAAATTCGAGTATGACCTTTATCACTATATTCACGGCAAGAATCTTCTTCGATAGACATTTGAATTATATTTATATCTCGGTTTTTATAAGGGAATTTGCCACCGACGGAGACAATAGCAGTTCTTTGAAAACCTGTAGGAATGCTACCATCTAAATATTGCTTTCTTGCAATATGAAGTTCATCGACTATAGTGGCATCAAGCAATAGACCTAATTCAATGGAAATATCCAAAGCTTGCTCATTAATTTCAAAGGGAGGCGTATCATCCATTTCGTAAGTACAGACCGTATCTTTATTTATTCTGTAGATAATATTTTTCTTCGTTTTGAATTCCATTAATGCGGTACCATCGTATTCTCCCAATTCTGAGAGTGTCGGTCGCATATGTCTCAAGATTTCCGTATTATATTCCGTATTATTATATTTGCCGGCAGGGCATCTACAAAACAATTTTTTTTCTGTTAATAACTGCTGGTGAATTTCAAGACCTGACTTGAAGCCGATTTTCGCATAATCTTCATCTGTCATTTCCTCAAATGGTTTAAACTGAAACTCTATCATAATTCCTCACTACTTAAAAATTATATTTATCAAATTTATTCTTAATTAAAACAAATTAAAATACTGCTAAATAAGAAACAACAAAAATACGAAAATGAAAGAAAATTAAAGCATTTGTTTCAAAATTTTTTATAAATATTTTAATGACGCAATATTTTTTTTTAAATATTGAGCTAATGCAACTTAATCACAATTTTTTGCCAATGATTTTAAAATTGAAATTTATTAAAGAACCATAAAAAATATTTTTGAATAAAAAATAAACTTTTTAAGATATAAATTCGTCAAACAAAACGTTAAATATTACGGTATTAATGGAATTAGAATGTTATGTTAAGGTTTGAATATATTGATTTGTTATATGCCTTGATCTTAATCCCGGCAATGATAATATTATATTGGTTTATAAGGCAATTACGTAAAAAGAATCTTAAAAAATTTGGTGATATTCAATTAATAACTCAACTTTTTCCGGACGCCTCAGGGATTAAACCTTTGTTGAAATTTACGTTACTATTGACGGCGTTAGCATTTATAATAATTGGTTTGGCTAATTTGCAAGTAGGGACAAAGTTGGAAAAAGTCAAACGCGAAGGTGTTGATGTAATGATTGCTCTTGATGTTTCCAAAAGTATGGATGCCGAAGATGTGAAACCGTCAAGATTAGCAAAAGCTAAAAGAGCTATATCGGAATTAATTGATAATTTAGACAATGACAGAATAGGTCTAATTGCTTTTGCAGGAGATGCCTATCTTCAATTGCCTTTGACAACTGATTTCTCTGCGGCAAAACTTTTTTTAAGTACTATTAGTACAAAAATAGTATCAAAGCAAGGAACCGCAATAGGAGCCGCTATAAAATTAGCGGAGAAATCATTTCCCAAAAATGACAAACTCCATCGGGCTTTGATAATGATTACAGATGGAGAAAACCACGAAGATGATGCCGCCGGAGCCGCAGAAGATGCTGCCAAACAAGGAATTATTATTCATACAATTGGGATTGGTACGTTAGAAGGCTCGCCCATTCCTATATTTAAAAGAGGTCAACAAGTCGATTTTGTGCGTGATAATCAAGGGAGTGTAGTTGTAACAAAACTTAACCCTGAAATGTTAGAGCAAATTGCAAACGCTTCCAATGGGAAGTTTATTCTATCTACCGGTTCAAATTTGAATTTAACAAAATTGATTAGCGAGATAGGTGGTATGAAGAAAAAAGAGTTCGGCTCTAAAATATTTACAGATTATGAAGACAGATTCCAATATTTTTTCGGTGGAGCATTTCTTTTGTTATTAATTGAATTGCTTTTATCTAATAAAAAGAATAAAGTGATTTCATCTTGGAATTTATTCGGAGCAAAAAATGAAATATTGTAAGTATATTGTTTTAATTGTGTTATCCTCCACTTTGATTTTTGCGAAAACTCCTAAAAATCTTATTAGAAAAGGTAATGAACAATATAAAAATAAAAAATTTAATGATGCGGAAATAAGTTATAGAAAATCCCTTGAGATTGAGAATAATTCTGAAGTAGGAATTTTTAATCTCGGTGATGCTCTTTATAAGCAAAAACACTATGATAAAGCCGCTGATGAGTTTAAGTCGATAACTTCACAGAATATTAGTAAAGATTTAATATCTAAAGCTTTTCATAATCTCGGCAATTCGCTTTTAAAATCCGGGAAATTAGAGCAAAGTATTGAAGCTTATAAAAATTCATTAAAAAATAATCCTAATGATTTCGATACGAAATATAATCTGGAATATGCTAAGAAATTGTTAAAAAAACAGAAACAACAGAAAAAACAAAACAAAAATCAAAAAAATAAAAATCAAGACAAAAAACAACAAAATAAACAGCAACAGAATAAACAAAATCAAAATAAAGATAATAAGAATAAGAAGGATAATCAAAAACAGCAGGGTCAAAAGAATAAACAGCAACAGAATAAACAACAGGAACAAAAACAAGGACAACAAGGCAAAAAACAGGATGCGAAAAAGCAAGAAGGCAAACAAGGTAAAAAAGTAAAAATTTCAAAAAAAGATGCTATGAGAATTTTGCAGGCTTTAAATCAAGAAGAAAAAAAATTACAGAAAAAACTAAAAAAGAAAGTTAAAGGGAGAAGTGGAAAAGTCGAGAAGCAATGGTAATTTGGTTTGAGTGAGTTCCGGAACTTCGATTTTGCTCAAACTGATTGGATTAGAGGAAACTAAACTATATTGATTTGATTGATTTTTGAAAAAATTATGAACAAATAGATTTGTTTTAATTATTTTTGCTAATTATGATTATGAAACGAATAAAAAAAATATTATCGCTGATATTTATTTTGTCATTGGTCTTCAATGAACTAAATGCACAAGATGTTAAATTTATTGCGTCCTTATCCAAAAATCCAATAACTCAGGGCGAGAGATTTCAGGTTACTTATACACTGCATAATGCACAAGGAACAAGATTCCGCCCTCCAAATTTTCGTGGATTTACTGCATTAATGGGACCGAGCACTCAACAGTCAACCCAAATAATAAATGGCTCTATGTCGCAAGAAATATCTTATACTTATGTATTACAAGCAGATAAAATTGGCAAATACACATTAGGACCCGGGACAATAACTGTAAAAGGTTCGCAAATCAAATCTAACTCTCTTTCTATCGAAGTTGTTGAACCAAGTAAAGCCGAACAAATCAATCGTAAGCAAAAACAAAATCAGGAGAAAAATCTAAGCGCACAGGCTCAAAATGTTATCAGGAAAAATTTATTTGTTAGAACTTTTGTTAGTAAAAAGAATGTGTATCAAGGTGAACAATTCGTTGTTACATATAAAATTTATGTTCATCCTGATTTGAATATTAAAAGTTTAACTGCCAAAAAAGAACCCACATTTAATGGATTTTGGACTCAGGAAATTAATACGGGGAAATCAAGATGGCAACCTGAAATAGTGAATGGAGTTAGATTTAACGCGGCTATTATCAAAAAAGTTGTGTTGTTGCCTCAAAGGAGTGGCAAATTGGTTATTGAACCTTATTCTTTTGATTGTGTTGCAAGGTTAAGAGTTCAAGGGCAAAGGCGGCAAAGGCGTTCTATGTTCGATGATTTTTTTGGTGGTGGTAATTTTCGCGATTTCCCTTATGTAGCCAGTTCAAAAAAAGAATTTATCAACGTAAAATCTTTACCTGACAATCAGCCCTCTGATTTTAATGGTGCTGTTGGTAATATGTCTTTTGAAGCGTGGCTTGATAAAACTAATGTTAAAACCGGTGATGCAATTTCTTTGAAAGTAAAAATTAGTGGTAATGGCAACTTGAAACTTATTGAACCACTTGCAATTAATTTCCCGCCTGATTTTGAGGTTTATGACCCCAAGACCGCGGATAATGTTAATGTGAATGCAAGTGGAATAAGCGGCAATAAAATATTTGAGTATATTATCATTCCTAAACATGCAGGGAATTATAAGATTAAACCTATCCGATTTTCTTATTTTGATTTGAAAAAGAAAGAGTTTGTATCATTGAGTTCTAAAGAATTTAATATCAGTGTTGCACAGGGCAAAGTTGGTCAAACGGAAATTATATCCGGTGTTCAAAAGGAAGATATTAAATTACTTGGAAAAGATATTAGATTTATAAAAACGGGAAATATCAATATATACAATTCTAACAATAATTTATTAGGAACTACTACTTTTTGGATTTTGTGCTTACTCCCTTTGATTTTATTCTTATTGATTTATTTTTATAGGAAAAATCAGCAAAAACTTGCTAGTAATGAATCATTATTGAGAAATAAAAAAGCTACAAAAGTTGCGAGAAAACGTCTTACAACTGCTAAGAAATTTTTATCGGAAAATAAAAAGGAAGAATTTTACGAAGAAATTTCGAAAGCACTTTGGGGATATATTAGTGATAAATTGAGTATACCTGTTTCTGAATTGACAAAAGACAGGGCTTCTAAGTCATTGGTAAAGAAAAATGTAAACTTAGAATTAATAAATAAATGCTTACTAACCATTGATAATAGTGAGTTTGCGAGGTTTGCCCCTTCGGCTGATTCCGGAGAGATGGGCAAGATTTATAATGATTCTGTTTCTGTTATTACTGAACTTGAGGGGGCAATCAAATGATTAAAAAAATAGCTATATTATCTTTTATCTATTTAATGATTATATCTGCAACTTTTGGTTTTCAAGTTGACAAAACATTTAACGATGCAAATCTGCTGTATAAGAATAAAAAATATAAAGATGCTATTGAAAAATATGAGAATATTTTGAATTCAAATTATTCTTCTGCCGAAGTATTTTATAATTTAGGTAATTCTTATTTCAAAATGGGTAAAATTCCTGATGCGATATTGAATTACGAAAGAGCAAAAAAAATTGCTCCTGATGATGAAGACATTGCTTTTAATTTAAAAATCGCCAATTTAAAAATTGTAGATAAGATTAAGCCCATACCAAAGCTGTTTTTTGTTGAATGGTACGAAAATATTCGCAACCTTTTTTCTGCTCAGGTTTGGACTATGATTTTTATAGGGTTTATTTGGTTGTTATTTGCTTTTCTGACCATTTATTTTGTCGTATGGAATATAGCTATTCGTAAGATAGCTTTTTTCTCTACTTTGATAAGTATAATAATTATTGTGTTCAGTTTGATTTTTGCTTTGAAACAAATAAATATAGAAAATACACATAATCACGCTGTAATATTTGCTAAAAGTGTTTATGTGAAAAGCTCACCTGATGAAACAAGCACAGACTTATTTATTTTGCACGATGGTACAAAGGTTGAGATTTTAGATAAATTAGGCAATTGGGATAAAATTAAAATTGCCGATGGACATATCGGTTGGTTAGAGAATAATACATTTGAGATAATTTGAGATGCACTTTCTCTAATTCACAACGTATCTTCTTCCTTATCTAAAACTTTTTATATGAATTGGAAATTTTCAATACTACTGTTAATTTACCATTATTAAAATACACTGTCTGATTAGGCAGGAATTATGAAGATTTTAGTAAATAATATTGCGAAAAATATATTTATTGAGTTGCATCATAATAATTAAGAAATTTTAAACATAAATATATATAAATTATTATATTGCAAACTTTATTTAGCATTTATTTATAATTAAAATTGGAGAGTCAAATTATGACAATTAAAGAGAGCAAGGGCAACAGACCATACAAAATCGCTTGGCTTCCGGGCGATGGTGTAGGTCCCGAAGTATTGCAAGCCGCAATGATTGTATTAGAAAAATTAAATTTTAATGCCGAGTATATTCACGGTGATATTGGCTGGGATTTTTGGTGCAAAGAAGGTGACGCCTTCCCCAAAAGAACTGTTGATTTATTGCATAATGTTGATGCCGCTATGTTTGGTGCTATAACTTCAAAACCTGTAAAGACCGCTGAAAAAGAGCTAATTCCCGAATTGCAAGGGAAAGAAATGGTCTATCGTTCACCAATTGTCAGAATGAGACAAGAATTTGATTTATATAATTGTTTGAGACCGACAAAAGCCTATCCCGGCAATCCTTTGAATTATAGAGATGATATTGATATTATTATGTTTAGAGAAAACACGGAAGATTTGTATTCAGGTGTTGAATTTAATACTGTTCCCGATGAATTAGCAACAGTATTGGAAAAATATTCCAAACCCTTTGCAAAATTTAAAGACTTAAAAGGTGATGAATATTCGATTTCCTGCAAAATAAATACTAAATTAGGTTGTGAAAGAATAATTAAAGAAGCTTTTGATTATGCCGTTAAACACAATCGAAAAAAAGTAACCGTTGTACATAAAGCAAATGTTGTTCGTGCTACCGATGGTTTATTTTTAGAAACTGCACAGGAAATCGCAAAAAATTATCCGGATATTGAATTGGATAATGCAAATGTTGATGCTATGACAATGTGGTTGTTAAAAAATCCTAACAGTTACGATGTTTTAGTAGCTCCCAATCTCTACGGCGATATTGTTTCCGACCTTGCCGCACAATTAGTCGGAGGTTTAGGATTCGGTTGTTCGGGAAATATTGGAAAAGAACTTGCAGTATTTGAACCAAGCCACGGGTCAGCACCTAAATATCACGGCTTATATAAAGTAAATCCTATTGCCACAATATTAGCGGCAAAGATGATGCTTGATTGGCTCGGTGAAACCGAAGATGCTCAAAAAATTGAAAATGCTGTTGCAAAAGTTATCAAGGAAGGCAAAGTCAGAACTTATGATATGGGAGGTTCTAATACTACATTAGAACTTGCAGAAGAAATTGCAAATAATTTATAATATTTTATTTAGTAAGATAGATAATGAAAAAAATATATATTCATGATGTAGGTTTA
The DNA here is from genome assembly GCA_964628675.1 of uncultured Hyphomicrobiales bacterium. Classification (GTDB taxonomy): domain Bacteria; phylum Bacteroidota; class Ignavibacteria; order Kapaibacteriales; family UBA2268; genus CAZVPQ01. The sequence continues at coordinate 11,986 of CAZVPQ010000014.1, forward strand.
AGAGATGGAATGCAGAATGAAAGCGAATCTATACCTACGATAACAAAAACTGAATGGGCTGAAAGTTTAATTGATGCAGGTGTCGATATTATTCAACTCGGCTCTTTCGTAAATCCGAAAAAAGTATTTCAAATGGCTGATACCGATGACCTCTTTGAATATTTTAATGAGCAGGGAAACAAACCCGAAAATGCTATTTTGTCCGGCTTGGTTTTGAATGAAAGAGGTTTAGAAAGAGGTCTTGCTTGTGGTGTGGATATGTTTTGTATGGGTATTTCCGCCAGTGAAACTCATAGTAAAAAAAATACCGGAATGACCACCGGCGAAGCTCAAAAAAGAATTATTGCTATGGCAAAGCAAGCTATGAACGAAGGCAAAAAAGTTCAAGCTTCGGTTCAATCGGCTTTCGGTTGCGGTTTTGAAGGGAATGTCCCTGAAGAAAAAGTGATTAATATAGTTAAAACTTATCTAAATGCCGGTATTAGGACTATTAGTCTTGCTGATACTGCCGGATATGCAAATCCCGAAAAAGTCGAACGAATGTTCGGTGAAATTCATCAATTGGATAGCAATATAGAGACCGCTTGCCATTTTCATAATACCTATGGCATGGGTATGGCAAATGTTTATGCGGCATATAAAAGCGGAGTGCAGTATTTTGAATCGGCATTTGGAGGTTTGGGCGGATGCCCCTTTACTAAAGTTGCGGCAGGCAATGTTGCAACTGAGGATATGGTTAATATGTTCCAAGAAATGGGACTGAGAAAAGAAATTAATTTGGATAAAATTAAATCGATTGCTCATCACGCAAGTGGATTTCTTATTAAAGAATTGCCGGGCTATACTTATAAAATTGCACCTATTAAACATTAATCTGTGAGTAAATTATGAAATTATTAGATGGAATAAAAGTATTGGATTTAACTAATGTGCTATCGGGACCATTTGCGACATTGCATTTAGCATGGCTCGGTGCCGACGTAATCAAGGTTGAAAATCCTAAGGGTGGAGATTTGGCTCGCAAATTGGGTTGTGTCCCCGAATACAATCAAAAATTGCTCGGAACAAGTTTTTTAGCACAAAATGCAAATAAAAAATCTATAACTTTAAATTTAAAGCAAGCCAAGGCAAAAGAAATATTCAAAGAATTAGTTAAAACGGCTGATGTATTAGTTGAAAATTTCCGCCCGGGTGTTATGGATAGATTGGAACTCGGTTATAAAACTTTATCCGAAATCAATCCAAGATTGGTCTATTGTGCTATTTCGGGATTTGGGCAAACGGGACCCGATGCCAAAAAACCTGCTTATGACCAGATAATTCAAGGATTGAGCGGCGTTATGTCAATCAATGGAGATGAAAGATTAAATCCCCTGCGCGCAGGATTTCCTTTGTGCGATACCGTTGGAGGTTTGAACGCGGCATTTGCCATTATGTCAGCTCTTTATTATCGAGAACGGAGCGGAGAAGGGCAATTTATTGATATTAGTCTCTTGGATTCTATAATGCCTCTTATGGGTTGGGTTGCGGCGAACCTGATGATTGGCGGTCAACAGCCTCAATTATTGGGAAATAATAATTTTACTGCGGCACCTTCGGGTACTTTTAAAACGAAAGATGGATATATCAATATTGCGGCGAATAAGCAAGAGCAATGGGAAGCGGTTGCAGATTTGCTCGGCGTTCCCGAATTGAAAGAAGACCCGAGGTTCAAACTGCGTGATGTAAGAAAAGCTCACAGATTCGAACTTACGCCTCTGCTCGAAGAGAAATTAGTAAAAAAAGAGACAAAATATTGGGTGGATTTGCTAAATAAAAACGGTGTGCCTTCAGGCGATATATTATGTCTCGAAGATGCTTTGAATGCACCGCAAATCCAACATAGAAATACATTTTCAGAAGTCGATGTAGCAAATATCGGCAAAGTCAAATTATTTAATATGACAGCAAAATTTGAAAAAACCGAGGGCAATGTTGAATCCCCACCTCCCCAATTATCCGAACATACATTTGAGATATTATCCAAACTTGGTTATAGCAAAGAAGAGTTAGACAAATTAAAAGAAGAAGGGATTATTTAAAAAATTCAAAATTCCTGATGTGATTTCCAATGAAGCTAAAAATCTGTTTTTCAATTTCATTACGTCCTGATGAATATTCAATCTCTACGAGATAACTTTTTTAACTCTTAATTATGAATGCTGAATTATTTTACTTTC
>CAZVPQ010000015.1:0-13792 GCA_964628675.1 uncultured Hyphomicrobiales bacterium
TGGATTTTGTTTTTATCCAGCGTTCTTATTCTTGGTGGTACATTATTTTTTGTTATGGTAGCAATTATATCTTCAATAAGTCTATGGGAATTTTATTTGATGGCTGAAAAATCACACACTCACCCTAACAAAACATTAGGTTTAATTATGAGTGTGATTTTCCTGTCAATATTTTGGTTTTTCCCATTTCCCAATGCTCTGATTTTATTATTGATAGGTTTCTTTGCCTTTGTAATGTTAATATTAATTAGCGAATTATGGTCGAAAAAACCAAATAAAATATTAAGTATTTCTTCATCAATAGCAGGACCATTGTATATTACTTTGTCTTTTATTTTTATGCTGGCGGTTCGAAATATTTCAAACTTTCTATTGTATATACAGAATTACTCTTTTGAAACATTAAAAGTTAGTGATAAGATTTATTTATTAACAGATTCGGATTCAGCATGGTTTTTAGTAAGTGTTTTAGTTGCAATATGGATTTGCGATTCCGCCGCTTATTTTGTCGGGAAAAAAATTGGCAAACACAAGCTTTTTAAGCGTGTCAGTCCTAAGAAAACGTGGGAAGGTTCCATTGCGGGTTTTGTTTTTGCTATATTAGGATTTTATTTTATGATGAAAATATTTATTCCTGCCTTTCCTTTAATTCATTCTACTATGCTCGGTGCGATAATCGGAATCATTGGACAATTTGGTGATTTAGCTGAGTCTCAATTAAAACGCGATATCAAAATAAAAGACAGTTCGGCAATAATACCGGGGCATGGTGGCTTTTTGGATAGATTCGATAGTATTTTATTCGTTTTACCTACTGTTTATATATATCTATTATTTTTATCAATAAATTTTAAATAAAAGTTGATGACGAATTAATACTGTCTTAATAAATTTGAGAATATTCTATTGAAATAACTTCTTTGTTTTATGAAACTTAATGTGTATGAAAGAAATAAATCAAATATTAAATAATTCTCAAACAAAAATATTCTTTGGTGCTTCTTTAAGTTATTTATTTAAATTAGCAAATCCAAAAAATAGCCTTATTTTAACTGATACAAATATTTATGAAATTTATAAAGATGAGATAAAAGAATTTCCTGTTGTATGCATTCCTTCCGGTGAAAAAAGCAAAAGTTTAGATATTGTTAATGACATTTATCAAAAACTACTTGATTTAAAATTTGATAGGGATAGTTTATTAATCGGTTTTGGAGGCGGGGTTGTCTGTGATATTGCCGGTTTTGTCGCCGCTACTTTTAAGCGTGGAATTAACTTGGGATTAGTTCCTACAACTCTTTTGTCGCAAATTGATGCGTCCATTGGTGGTAAAAATGCTGTGAATTTTAATAATTTTAAAAACATCATAGGTACATTCAAGCAAGCAAAGTTTATTTTGTCGGATATTAGAACTTTGAGAACTTTACCAAAAATTGAAATGCTAAATGCTTATGCCGAACTTGTTAAAACCGCTTTGATTTCTGATGATATATTTTTTACTGACTTAAATAATAATATTGATAAATTATTGAATTTCGACGAAGACTATTTAAACAAGATTATTTACCAATGTGCTAAAATTAAATCCGATATTGTAGCAAAAGATGAAAAAGAAAATGATTTAAGAAGAATTTTGAATTTCGGGCATACTTTCGGACACGCAATTGAAAGTACGAAGAATATTTCTCACGGCAGAGCAATAAGTATAGGAATGGGGTTTGCACTGCAATTGTCAAATAAATTATTAGATTTTCCATTTGATAAAGTTCAAGAGATTTTAGATTTATTAAGTAAATTAAAATTGCCTATTGGTATTAATTTTGACAAACAAAAAATTATTAAAGCTATTAGTAACGACAAGAAAAGATATAATGATTCAATCAAATTTGTCTTATTGGAAAAAATCGGCAAACCTGTAATATTAGATATTGAATTGCAAAAATTGGAGAGGCTGATTAATGATTTGTCTTAGTATGCAAGCAAATGATTTTGAAGAATGCAAAAATGCCTTGCATAGCTATTCTTTTATTGAATTTCGACTTGATAATACGAGTTTCAATCTATCGGAAATCAAAGAATTATTTTCTCAACCCAATCAATTAATTGCGACTTGCCGAACAGGAGGATTAAATGATAAACGCAGGTTCGATATTTTGGAAACGGCAATTCAATCCGGTGCTACTTATGTTGATATTGATATTAATTCAAGTGATAATTTTAAAAATTCAATTATTAATATTATCAAGAAGAATAAGTGTAAATTAATTTTGTCATATCATAATTATAATGAGACACCAGCCGAAATAAAGTTAAATAGCGTAATTGAAAAGATGAAATCATCAAAAGCCGATATATTTAAAATTGCAACAAAAATAAATGATGAACAGGATTTAGTAAACATATTTTCGCTTTATCGTCATTTTGATAGTGAGAAACTGATCGCATTAGGAATGGGTGAAAAAGGCAAAATAACTCGAATTGCCGCAACTTTTCTGGGGTCCCCATTTACTTATGCTTCACTTGATAAAAATAAATTTACGGCATCGGGTCAAATTGATTACCGGAGTTTAAAGCAAATAATGGATTTGTTAAAATGAATAAAGAATTTCAAATATTTGCTGTTGCCGGAAAACCGATTATTCATAGTAAAAGCCCTGTTTTGTTCAATTCCTATTTTAATAATAAAGGGAATAGTATTTATATAAGAATTGCAAATGATTCAGCGAAAGAACTTGTTGAAATTATTAAAGAATTATCTATTACGGGAGTTAATATTACTGCTCCGTTCAAATCTGAAATAATCCCATATCTTGATGATATTGATAATATAGCAAGTTATATTAATGCTGTTAATCTTGTAAAATTTGCAGGAGGAAGACTTTTCGGATATAATACCGATATAGATGGAGTTAAATATTCTTTACTGAATTCAGACATCACTTTAAATAATAAAAACTGCTTGGTTATTGGTGCAGGCGGTGCGGCAACGGCGGCAATTTATGCGGCTATAACAAATGGAGCTAAAGTTACTATATTAAATCGAAGTACAACAAAAGCCAAATTATTAGCGGAAAAATTTAATTGCGATTATGACGGTTTAAATAAATTCGATTTTTATGTTAAAAGTGCTGATATTATAATAAATACTATTCCAATTGAATTATTAGATTTGAACTTACTAAATAAAAATCAGGTTTTACTTAATGCCGATTATAAAAAGCCAATTCCAAATGGAGATTTTAAATTAATTGACGGTAACAAATGGCTTATCGAACAAGCCATTTCCTCCTTGAATTTATTTACAAAGGAAAATATATCTTCATTTGCTTTTGAGAACTATTTGAGTAATGAAATTATTAAAACAAGTAATAATATTTCACTAATTGGCTTTTCCGGTAGCGGTAAAAGTACTATAGGTAAATCTTTTGCAAAAAAATTCGCTTATGATTTTGTTGACACAGACATTTTGATTGAAGAAGGTGAAGGTGAAACAATAAATGATATTTTCAAATACAAAGGGGAAGATTATTTTCGCAAAGTGGAAAGCGAAGTTTTAAAATCTTTATCGGATTCTAAAAAGACTGTTATTGCAACTGGTGGCGGTATGGTTTTGAATGAAAGCAATAGGGAGATATTGAAAAAAACAAGTAATGTGTTTTGGATTTATTCACCGATAGAAATATGTTATTCAAGATTGCAAAATAGTTTGAAACCCCCGTTGTTTAATCCGGCAGAAAATTCAAAACAAGATTTAACAAACTTTAAAATGATTTTTAATCAAAGACTCTCTGATTATTGTAGTGTTTCCGAGGTTTTAGTTTACAACAATCAATCAATCGAAAAAATTGTCGATAGAATATACTATGAAATCAATCAAAAAATCTGAAATAAAAGGCAAAGTAATCGCTCCGTCATCTAAGAGTTTGACTATTCGGGCTATACTTTCGGCATTATTAGCCGAGGGTGAAACCAGAATTATAAACCCTTCTTTGTGTAATGACTCATTAGCTTCAATAAATGCAGTAAAGCAACTTGGCGGAGATATAATTGCAGGCGATAATGAATTGATAATCAAAGGGGGTTTAAGATATAAAAACAATGTTATCAACTGTGCCGAATCAGGACTGTTGATAAGATTGTTATCTGTATTTTCTCCTTTGCTATCGGGAGAAATCGAACTTATTGCAGAAGGGACTTTAAAAAAAAGACAACTTGGAAATATTGAAAATATATTCAATCAATTTGGTATAGATTGTAAAACTAATAATGGTTACGCTCCGGTTAGCATAAATGGGAATTATAAAAAGCAAGAGTTAATTACTATTGATGCTTCATCAGGTTCGCAAGTTCTTTCGGGTTTATTAATGGCACTTCCATTGACGGAATTTAATTCGCAATTAAATGTTGAGAATTTGAAAAGCAAACCTTATATTGATTTAACAATTGGTTTGATTAATAAATTCGGTATTGAAATTCGGAATGATGATTATAAAAAATTTGAAATAATAGGGAATCAGACATATAAACCTACAATTTATTATGTAGAGGGTGATTGGAGTGGCTCTGCATTTCTTTTGGTAGCGGGGGCTATTAACGGTGAAGTTGAAATTACAAATCTTGATATTCATTCAAAACAAGGCGATAAAATACTTGTGGATATTTTAGAAAAAGTCGGTGCAAATATTTCTATTAATAAGAATTCCTTATTAATTTCAAAATCCGAATTGAACTCTTTTGATTTTGATGCAAGTGATTATCCCGACTTAGTCCCGCCTTTAACGGTTTTAGCTTTGAATTGTGAAGGAACAAGTAAAATTAGTGGTGTTCATAGACTTTTGCATAAAGAAAGTAATAGATTATATGCATTAATGAAAGAATTTAATTCCTTAGGTGCATATATTAAATTGGAAAATGATACAATGATAATAAAAAAAACCAAATTAAAAGGAGGTCAAACCTCTTCTCATAATGACCACAGAATAGCGATGGCTTTGGCTATTGCAGGTTTAAATTGCAACGGACCAATAGCAATTGATAATTGCATAAGCGTCAACAAATCATATCCTGACTTTTTTAAGCATTTAAAATCAATTGGAGGTAATATAGATGAATAGTTTCGGTAGAATATTTCGTGTAAGTATTTTCGGAGAATCTCACGGCGATCTTGTCGGAGTTTTGATTGACGGTTGTCCGCCCGGAATTGAATTAAAACCGGAAAATTTTGAAAAAGATTTGCTACGGAGAAAACCTAATCAATCCGGAACAACTCAACGTATTGAAAATGATAAACCGATAATTAAAAGTGGTGTTTTCTACAATAAAACCACAGGGGCGCCAATATTAATTTATTTTGAGAATGAGAATATCAAATCTAATGATTATGACTTTGTCAAAGATATACCACGCCCCGGGCATTCTGATTTTACTGCGAGGGGGAAATATAATGGATTTAATGATTATCGCGGAGGCGGGCATTTTTCGGGTAGATTGACTGTTGGGCTTGTCGCTGCTGGCGTTATTGCTAAAAAGATAATTCAAGCTATAAATATTAAAGCAGGTATAATTGAGGTTGGAGGAAGTCAAAATATTGAGCAAACTGTGAAAAAAGCAATGGAAGAAAATGATTCTATCGGAGGCGTAATAGAATGTAGAGTGCAAAATGTTCCGATTGGTTTGGGAGAACCTTTTTTTGATAGTTTAGAATCTGTTATTAGTCATATTGTTTTTTCAATACCCGCAATCAAAGGAATTGAATTTGGCTCAGGCTTTGAATCGGCAAAAATGAAAGGTTCCGATAACAATGATATGATTATTAATGCAAATGGCACAACCAAAACCAATAATTCCGGTGGTATTAACGGAGGAATAAGCAATGGCAATGAATTGGTTTTCAGAGTTGCTGTTAAACCTACATCAAGCATAGGGAAAATGCAAAAAACTTATAATTTCAAGAATGACAAAATAGACGAACTGAGAATTAGTGGACGACACGATACTTGTATTGCACTTAGGATGCCGGTGATAATTGAATCGGTTGTTGCTATTGTTCTTTCGGATTTATTAATGATAAAAAGGAATATGGAATAATAATATTAAATTTAATCCTTTCTCTCATTTATTAACTAAAAACAAGAGAAAGGATTTTATATGTAATTCTAATTTACGATTAACTCAAATTAAAATATAAGTCTATTTTTCAATTTTATCAATAGCTTTATCAGTTGCATTCAATATTGGTTCAATTGAAAGTTTATGTCCAACAGCACCTTTCATCCATTCTTCGGGTGTTAATTTGCCTTGTCTTAACATTCTCTGCATTTCGGTTCCAATATTTTTATCTTTAAAATAACTCTCCATTTGGAATTGAACCAAATAACCAATGGGATAGGCAGATAAATACAAAGGATAATCAATCATATGGGAATAAATCGCAAGTATTGGCTGGTCTTTTTGTCCGAAAACATTTGCATAATATTTATTCCATACGTCTTTTGCAATATTGATAACAGCTTCTTTTAATTCTTGTGCATTAGCATTTGGGTGAGCATATAGCCATTTCCAAACATTCATATCAACTAAGGAAACACCCATAATTTCATAAATAGACCAGAAATCATCAAGAGTTTGCATAGCTTCTTTGTTCGGATTGCTTTCTTTTATTCCGAGCAAATCCAAATCCCTTTTTTGAAAAACAAATGCCCAAGCTTCCGTAAACGCAGTATTTGGAACGCTTGCCATCATATAATAATCAACATCATTCATAGAAATTGTTTGCTCTGTATTATGTCCGAATTCGTGAACTGCAATATTATAACCTTTGTAATCCATTCCGTCTTTTCCAATGCGGGTTCTTAAATGCGAATGGTCGCTTTTCATTTGCGACCCCCAAGCATGTCCGGCTCCTCTTGACGGGTCAACATCAACTTTTGAAACAATAGCATTAGCCTTAGCTTTTGAAAAACCTAATTTTATTAAAATATTAGGTAAATCTTTTTTCACTGCGGCAGGATTAGGATACTTCTTTTTTGTAATTTTCGTCAAATAATCTTCTGAAATATTCGAACGGGCTTTGAAACCGTCATACCAAATATCATAAGGTTCGAGATTGCGTCCCAGTCTTTTTTCAATTAATTCACCTACTTTTTTAACCTCCGGCGATGAAACAAAATCAATAAATAATTTTTCGACTTCTTCTTGTGGTATTTCAAGCTCCTTGCTGAATTTCCTTGCGATATAATTTGGATAATTAGGATTAAATTTATCAATCTGCTCGAAAACGTGGAAACTATTGAGTATTTTCTGATAACGGGTGTTTGGTTCACTATTGCATTTAATTTGTTTTCCATTATCTACAACAATATTTTTGTATGGGTCCCATTGATAATTATTTTTATTGATAACACATTCGGGTATGGTCTGAGTGATAATTCTTTTCATTACTTCATAAATCATTTTTTGTTTTTTCAAACCGTTTTCTTTGTCTGCGTAATCGGATTTCAGCTCATCACGCAAACCCCAGTGGGTAATTAATTTCAAATCCTCAGGAAATAAAGTTTTGCCGTTATCATCAATAAGATTGCCCATATAAATATTATAATTCGCAATGTAAGAATCGGCATCGCTTAATGCTTTTGATTCATCTTGAATTAATTGACTTGGAACACGCGAAGTGAAAATATCGCCCATACGAGCATAAGCCCACTGTTTACGACTCCATTTTTCCCCTAATTTATTTTTTTCTTTTAAAGTATAATTTGGGAAATTTAATATGATATAAAAAGCAATTTTATTTTTATAAAAATCATCTTCCAAATGAGCCGAAGGATTATAAGCTCCGAATAAATCATCAATCGGGAACTTTTCATAATTAGTAAGTTGTAAAGCGTGATTCAAATCCAGAGTTATCCGGTTGAAATTGCCCCATAAAGATTCAAAATTATCCGACAAACGCATAAATATTTTAAATTGCAGCATACTATCGGCAATAAAATTATCTAAACAAAATTTTTCAAAATCATTCTCATTGCCATCACTTGTACGCCATAATTCCGCAACTTGCGATACTCCTTTTTCAATTTTTGTCTTATCTAAATTAGGATATTTTTTTATAAGCTCGTGAATTGTTTTGTCTATTGTATTGTTATTTAAAAATTCCATAGAATTATCTCCGTTTTGTTCCTGAGGCAATTGATTGTGCTTCGTTTTTGTGCAAGATGCGATTATTAATGCAAAAACTATCATAAGAGAAATCAAATAAGACTTTTTCATTTTTAAACTCCGAAAAATATTTACAATATTTAAGTAGCTAACATAATAAAAAAAAGCTTCCGATATGAAAGCTTTTTAAAATATTTTTAAAATTATTTCTTTAACCGGCAACAAACAGAGATAAAACATCTTCAATATTAATATTAGCTTGTGCATTTGCCGCTTCATCAATAAATTTTTGTGTTTTCACATATCTAAGTTCTTTTAATGCTTCTCTGTAAGTCTCAATAGGTGCATTATTGCTATAATTCAAAGGGTTACTATTGTCCATTTGAAGATTATCCTCCAGCTTGCCGAGGGCATCTAAAAGTATATTTGTTTGCCAATTTTTAGGAGCAGGAGTAACAGTTTGATTTTCAATACTTGCTTTATCGTTAACCTTATTCGATTGTTTTAAAGCGGATTCCAATGACTCCACAGCTTTTTTTTGCACTTCTTGAACTCGCATCTTTTACCTTTCAATTATTATACTATTTGTAAAATAGTTAATTAATTCTTTCAATTTCAGTATGAAACTGCAAAAGATATACCAAAAGGGAAAAGTATTATTCATTAGAGATTATCTTTTCCTCTAATTCAATTCACATTGACGCGAAACCGTTTGATTAACTTATAATTCTTCAATTACCTTTTTCAATTTTCCTTGAATTTGCACAGCAACTTCATTAAGTCGGTCATTTTGAATATGATTCATAGCCGTGAGCGGGTCAATTGCCGCAACAATCGTTTTACCCGCATCGTTTACATATACTATAACATTGCAAGGAAGCATCAATCCAATCTGTTCTTCCGCTAACAATGATTTATAAGCGAAAGGTGGGTTGCAAGCACCAAGAATTTTATATGGTTTAAAATCGATATCTAATTTTTTCTTAAATGTTGCTTTAACATCAACTTCCGTTAAAACACCGAAACCTTCTGATTTTAAGCCTTGTGTTACTTTTTCCAAAGCTTCATCGTAAGAATAACTTACTTCTTTTGTGAAACCAAAATTTGTTTTTTCCATATTGTCACCTCGTATTTTTAATCATTTAATTATTTTATAAAACATTATTACAATTTAATAAATTTTCAGATAATTATTTTAATCATCATCTCCGGTTTCTCCTTTTTTCATATCAGCGAGCAGATAATATGCGACATTCATAACAACTCGAGTATTTTTAGGCAATGAATCAAGCAAACGAATCGCAGTATAACCAGCGTCTTTTTGTCCGGTTACAACTTCGACCATTTTAAATGCAAAATATGTATTGTCATTTTTGATCCATTGATTTAAAAGAAGGCAAAGTTAAATAAGTTGTTTTTAATAAAAAATTTTGATGAAATAAATATTGCCGAAGAGTAATATTGTTTATAAAAATGTAAAATAATTCAATTTCTTCTTGTTGCGGTATGGGGTATCGGGATACATAGTTTTATTACAATCATAAGTTTTATTGTTTTTCTTAATCCGGATGTTAAATATCATTTTAAAAAAAATATTATTTTCTTTAAAACATCGTACTATAGTACGGAACGTCAACTAATAAAAAGGAGAAAATTATGGACAAAATAACAAGTGGTAAATTAGCAAAATTGGCTAATGTTAATATCGAAAGCATAAGGTTTTATGAAAGAAAAGGTCTTATGCCAAAACCGATGAGAAGCGATTCCGGATATAGATTGTATTCCGAAGACGATGTCCATAGAATCAAATTTATTAAAAAGGCACAGGGATTAGGTTTTACTCTGAGAGAAATTAAAGATTTGTTGAATTTGAGAATAGATGATAATACTTCTTGCGAAGATGTGCAAGAAATAATAGTTCAAAAGATGAATGAAATCGAAATTAAAATTAAAGAAATGAAAAAAATCAATAAAACTTTAAAAGAAATGCAGAATCTATGCTCGACTAATAAACTCGAAAGAGATTGTCCTTTTTTGGATTTGCTAAACAAAGTTTAATAATATATGAGGTTTACTATGTCTAAAAAGATTGAAATAGAAATACAGCATTTTGAGGGTTGCCCAAACGGTCCGGCTATGATTCAAAATGTGAAAGAAGCAATTAAAGATTATGCAAAACAAATAAATTACAAAGAAGTTTTAGTTTAAAAATAATTTAAGGGCATAATGCAATTAGAAATTATTTTGATTAATTTACAAGTCTGTTAGATTCCTCGTAATTTAAAGGGGCAAATATTCTAATTTTTAATTTTTTCAGAAAATATATTAATTTCTTATCTTAAATCATTAATTTGCTTATTGTAAATTTGTAAAATAAAGACATTTTTAAGAGGCAATATGATGATTAAAAGTAAATACTCATTTTTGATTATATCTTGTATAATTTTTTCATTTTTTTCAGTTCGTTCTTACTCACAAGAAACTAATTGGTTCACTGATATTACACATAGTGTAGGTCTTGATTCTGTTAGAACAAGTAAAATTCAATCGGTTGATATTAACGGTGATAATTATCCGGATTTGTTAGTAGGAACAGGCGGTTTGATACCCGGGAATAGTAATACTTTTACTTTGTTTTTGAATGTTCCTGATGAGAATAATCCCAACAGTAGAAAATATGTTGATTTTACCGAAGAATCCGGTATTAACGTAAATAGAGACCCAAATAAATCGTATAGGGAATATGATGTCGCTATTATGGCTGATATAGACAATGACGGCGACCCTGATTTAGTTACAAGTTTTTATTATCACCGTTTGGAATGGTTTAAACCCGGACACGAAGACAGGTCGGAAGTATATTTAAATGACGGAACGGGGCATTTTACTTTGAAAAAAGATGCGGGGCTATATCATCATCTTTATTCGGCTATGCTTGATTCGGGTATGATTGATGCTGTTGGACTTTCGTTTATAGATTACGATTACGACGGGATTTTGGATTTATACATAGCAACAAAATTTATTGATTATAAAAATAGTGTATATTTTCCAGATGTATTAATGAAAGGGAATGGCGACGGTTCTTTTACAGAAATTAAAAACAATGGTGTCCATAACATTCCCGAGCCATTATATGGAGTAAATGTTACAGATTATAATAACGACGGCTGGCAAGATGTAATTACATCTCCTTATTGCAGAACAGGTGGCAGATTACTGGAAAATCAAAAAGACGGTACTTTCAAGGACGTCGAGAGGTCTGTTAATTATAGTTCTCAACATAATGGAGGAGATTGGTATTATGACCAAAATAACAAGGTATGGAGACAACAGCCATTGTGTCAATGGGAAGCTCCTGCTGCGGATTTTGATAATGATGGTGATATGGATTTATTGCAATGTCTTATTCACGGTGGTCTTGAAGCAAGAGACGGTGTAAGGGAAGGGCATACTCATATTGCTATTAATCAAGGACCGCCTAATTATAATTTTGTTGATGATTTGGATATTATTCATAGAGTCGAAGACAAACGTTCTCATCTCGGTGATTACAGTGGTTTATGGGTAGATTTTGATAATAATGCTTGGCTGGATTTAATTGTTTGTCAGGGACATTATACGCCGACAACCGATAGAGTTTATATGTGTATGCAAAGAGATGACCATCAATTTTATGATGTATCAAAAGAATTGGGTTTGCTCAATCTAAAAGACGGTGTTAGTTCGGAATCCTGTGATTTTGACCTTGATGGTGATAATGATATTTTTGTTTGCCATAATGTTAATGGAAAAGCCGAATTGCATCTTTTACGTAACGACAGGGGTAATTCAAGCAATTGGATTTCCGTAAAACTTACTAATCCGCCATCGGGTTGCAATCGTGATGCAATCGGTGCAAGGATAACCGTATGCTCTGACACTATAAAACAAATTAGAGAAATTCAAACAGGACTTGGGCATTTTGGCGGGCAAGAGCCTTTTATCAGAAATTTCGGTTTGGGCGATATGAACAGAGTTGATTCTATTATTGTCAGATTGCCTATGAAAGGTATTCCTACAACAGTTGTTTATAATCCTCCTACAAATATAATAATTCAAATTGATTCAAACGGATTGAACGGCTTTGTCAAAACTTGGAAAGGAAAACAAGCCATTGTTAAATTTGTTCAAACTTATACTGACTTCGGGACAATTAATGTTGGTGATAGTGTAGAAGCCGTTTTTGAAATTACAAATGTTGGCGATACAACTCTTAATGTAAGTGATTTTGCAATCAACAATGATGATTTCAATGTTTTTCAAATAGTAAATAAAGAAGTGCCTTTCAGTTTGGAACCAAATGAAACAAAACAAATAACAATTAGATTTATTCCCAAAAGAAGAGAATCTTATAAATCAATTATTACTTTTAATTCAAATGCTATTAATGATACTACGAAATCTTATGATATTTACGGTGCGGGTTATGAGCCAAGTGCTTTAATTGCTTTGAGTCAAGTAAAAATCAGCTTTGACAGTACCAAAACAACATCTGAGAAGCCGCTGATTATTAAGAATGTTGGTGAATTGGATTTAAATATATCCGATATGTCAATTACTCAGGATTCAAACCAAGTATTTTCAATCAAAGAAAATTTACAATTCCCTGTAACTATTAAAACTAAAGATTCGTTGATTATTAATTTAGTATTTAGTCCGAAAATTCGAGTAAATTATTCAGCAAATCTTATAATAAATTCTGATGCTTATAACAATCCGAGCGAGGCAATTGAATTGTTTGGTATTGGGAATGCACCGACACCATTAGCGAAGTTCAACAAGCAATTTCTTAATTTTGGAACCGTACATATAGGAGAATCAAAAGACGTTGAGTTTAAAATCGATAATCAAGGTGATGGTAATCTTATTGTAAATAATATTTATGTTGATGAAAATGAAGATAGTGTTTATAGCATTATTTCAGATGAACTCCCTATAATGATTTTACCCGATAGTAGCCAAAAAGTTGTTTTGCATTTTGAACCGAAAGAGCAAAAATCATATAATAGGGATTTGTTTGTTATTTCAAATGCATTCAATGAACCTGAGAAAAAACTAATTATTCGTGGTAAAGGTGGTGAACCAATATTTGTTGAAGATAGTTATTATGACAACAGTATTGCTTTAACAGTTTCGCCGAATCCTGTTTTTGATATATTCAAATTGCAAATTAATAATTTACAAAATATATCAACTACAATAAAAATAGATATAGTAAATCTGCAAGGCATAAAAGTAATGGATATTTTTAATGGGAATTTAGAACAATCATCTGAAAAAAATATTGATATTAATTCATCATTATTACCAAAAGGGATATATTTTATTACTGCTGTTTATGGTAGTAAGAGGATTGTTATTCCTATTGTTAAGTTATAAAAATGAATAGCCACGAGCTTTAACTCGTGGAATAAAGAATGGTTTAAGTTTATTGGGCTAAGGTCACCTATATTGTTTTTGTACAGAACCACGAGCTAAAGCACGTGGCAATATAGAATTTCATTAGCACACACCCCTTTTATCCCCTCTTGTTAGAGGGGGAAAATTAATTTTTTCAATTTTCTTTAAGCGACGTAGTTGCGAAATGTTTGTA
>CAZVPQ010000016.1:0-13628 GCA_964628675.1 uncultured Hyphomicrobiales bacterium
TCAATGATAAATTACAAGTCAACGGTGCAGTTTTAAGAGATGGCTTTTTTATGGCGAGAAGAAGTTCCGACCAAGCTGGATTTGATAACACGGCGCAAAATATTGATTGGAATGCTCAAGTCAGATATGATACTGATTACTACACTCATAGTACCTCATCTAATCCTGATCAAATTACTATTGATGTTACAGGTTGGTATAGGATATCTTATCATGTGAACATTTGGAATGATGATTATAATAGACAAAGTGTTAGAAATTGGGTTGAGGATGATGGTACTGAAATTGTAGGATCTTTGTCTCTTGTTTATGTAAGAACAAATGGTCAAGGCGAGTATTCAAGTTCAGGCAATTCTTTCATTGCTTATATTGCCGCAAGCAGTGTTATTACAGTTGTAACCCAAAGTACTCGAGGTACTGCTGATTATAGAGTTTATAGGAATGCGCAAATAACGATTGAAAGAATAGACCAATAGCCGATTTTTTAGAAATATTCAACTGTTATAATAAATGATTGAACTAAGAGGGATAAAAAATATTATTGATGATAAAGAAATATTTAGTTTAATGAATAGAGTAATACTAAGAACATTATTTTTAGTATTATGTCTTATATCTTTTATTCTATCTAATTCTTTTTCACAAGAATTAATCCATTTGTCACCGAATTCCCATTTTTATGTAAGTCCGAATGCAACGGTAAAAGTAAATGGTAGTTTTTTATTGTCATCAAGTTCATCTTTCACTGTTGGAAACGGTTCTTATGTTGAGCTTACCGGTGATTTAACGAATACAAGCGGTTCTTTTACTACTTCTTCGGGAACTTTTGTACTTGGTGGAGATTTTGTAAATAACGGCTATTTTCTTACAGGGAGCGGAATGTTCCTTTTGAATGGTTCAAGTAGTCAAACTTTTACAGGAACCGGTGATTTCTTGTTTGATTATTTAGCATTAAATAAAACGGGTGGTAGCCTATTCCTGTTTGCAGATTTGACAATTAACACTTACTTAAGACTTCTCTCAAATTCAATTGTTGAAATTGGAGAAAATAATTTAACAATTGGCGAGAGTGGGTCTATATATAGTGATTTAAGCACAGGGCAGACTTTTGATGCAAATAAAAATATTAGTACTAATTCAAGCACTTTAAGTGGTTTTTTAAATTTTAATATAAGTGCAGGTAGTCCTGTTCAAGAAATCATAGAATATCCTTTGGGTACTTCCGGAGTTTATACACCTGCCAAAATCACTTTGAATAATGCGACTTTTTCGAGTGGTGCTAATATTGGAATTAGAGCTATATCTATCGAACATCCAAAAGTAGAGACTAATAATGCATCTCTTACTAAATATTGGAATATTTCCAAATCAAATGTTAGCATTCCTAATAACGGAGCTGATTTATTATTCACTTACGATCCAACGGAAGTCAATGGTAATGAAGGTAGCTTTTTAGTTCTACTGTTCAATCCAGCTTATCCCGACCCATTAGGTTACTGGACAAGAGAACCCGGACAATCAAATCAAGTTCTATTTAATAATAGTCAATTCTATTCTCAAGAGGTTGACGATATAGACGGAGATTGGACTGCCGGTGAAGAAGATGCGGCAATTTCTACATATTATAGTAGAGCGGATGGGGATTATAATGACAATACTACATGGTCTAAAGATGCTTTTGGCGGAGCAATATCTCCCACAATACCAAATAAACAATCCGATAGGGTTCTGATTAGTAATAATTCAGTAACTATTACCGATGCCATAGCACCAGCAAATTTGTTGGAAGTGGAATCAGGTGGCAAATTAACTTTTGCCGGTAATTATCATATTAGCGGTGATACTATGCGTGTTCTCGATGATGCTGTTATCGAATGTGGTAATCAATGGGGCATAGCGGAAACTTCTAACACAGGTTGTGTCCAAACTACTGTCAGAGATTTAAGCACTAATGTTGTTTATATTTATTCCGGTACTTTTACAACTCAAAATACGGGAGACGGTATTCCGGATGATGTCAGAAGCATAGTTTTGGATAAACCGGACGGAACAAGACTTATTTTGGATAAAATAGTCGATGTTAATGATTCTCTGGTTATAAATACAGGTTCTTTTGACATAAATAATAAATCTATTAACGGTTCGAGTTCAAGCAGAACTTTAACGATGAGAGGTGGTGAGTTAATTGTTAGGAGTTCATTCCCGACAAATTATTCTCCTCCTACATTTACATCAGGGACTATTACTTTTGACAAAGATGGGAATAATTTATTTATTACAATTCCAAGCTCGTCGTCAACACCTGCGGCAGTTGCTCAATATAATGTATTGGTGCTAAAAGGCAATAGAACAGGAGCAAGCACAGTTACTTTTCCTTCACAAGGAGAAATAAATATTTCTAATATACTTGATATTTCCCAATTGGAATTTGATAGCTCTATTCCGAGATTTAGTACTGATGGCTCCACTGTTGTATTTATGAAGAACGGAGGAGTTCAAAATATACCTTGCTCACCCGGTACTGTTGACGATTCCATAAGGAACATTAACTATTATAATTTAAAAATAGCAGGAAGCGGAACAAAACAATTAAGTTCTCCTTTTAATCCAACTTTCATAGTTGTAAACGATTTTACTTTAGAAAGTTCTACTTTTACTTCAAACGGTTATAATTTTGAAGTGAATCAGAATTGGATTAATACAGGAGGTGTTTTTGACCCCGGTAATGATGCCGTAATTCTTAGGTCGGCAGTGCCTATTCTTACAAATACAATCACTTCGAGGAGTACTACTGATAATCCTTTTAACGATGTTGTTATAGCCGGCTCAGGATATGAATCGCCAGTAGATGATATGTTGATTAAAGGAGATTTGATATTTGAATCGGGTTCACAATTAACCTTAGCTTCTTCGACGGCTTCACCTATAACTTTGGAATTAAAAGGCAATTGGTATAATCGTGGTGGGACATTTTCGCCGAATACTTCTACCGTAACTTTTACCGGTGCAAGTTCTCAGACAATTACAAATACTTCAGGCGACGAAAATTTCGCAACATTAAGAATTGATAATAACGGTAAAGGTATTGATGCAACAACAGTAGGTCCAAATTCAACTTATGGGGTTAATATTAGCGATTATTTAGATTTAAACGGCGGTATATTAACGACAAGAGGTAGATTTGCAAAAGTATCAGGTCAGATTTTAAGGAATGGAGCCAGCCCTGGACATGTTGACGGTGCTTTAAGAAAATCAATTTCGGCAAATTCTTCAACTGTTACTTTTGAAGTAGGTTATGGAACTTCTTATACTCCTGTGGTACTGGCTTTTAGCGGTACAGGTGGGACAGAGGGCTTTTTAAATGTATTAAGTGATACTATAACGACTTCATCATCACCTGTTTCAACGAATGGGAGTTCGTTATTGCCTGCCGGTAGTAATATTGATGACACAAAAGATATAAGAAGGCAATGGACTGTTTCCATACCACCAGATAGTACATTTGTATTAGGTGCAGGAAGAACATTCAATATTAATAATTATTTTGTTTCAGGCGTCAGCCCAGCAGGTGATGTTCGTGGTGGAGCTGATCCTCTTATGTTTGAAACAAGATATTTAAGTGGATCAAGCTGGCATGGTCCTGATAGATACGGAACTCCAAGAACAGGCACAAGAAGTTCGGATAATACTGAATTTGAATTGATTTCTTCATTAGGTACTTTTGTAATTGGCGAGCCTGAACATTTGAGTTTTTATAGTATATCCAGCGGGTCATGGTCAACAGCATCGAATTGGTCAACTCAGCATTATTATGGGACGCCTTCTGCAATAGTTCCTACCAATGACGGTTATATTTATATTGGCAATAGTAAAACTATTACTATGTATAATGATAAAACCGTGAATGGTTTTGTTATTATTGATTCAGCAGGTACTCTTATGTGTGAAAATAATATTGTCTCAGGCTCCGGTTCATTTACTTTGTACAGCGATGGTGCTATGGGTATTGGAAATGCCAACGGCATAACTCAATCTGCCGCAACAGGAAATATTCAAACATCTTCAAGGGATTATAACTACAATGGACATAATACCGGTCATTTTGTTTACACAGGAAATACTAATGACCAACCGTCTGGAGACGGATTACCTCCTACGGTTGCGACATTAACTGTTGATAAAACCTCCGGTTCGAGACTAAGGCTTACAAACGATATGTTGATAACTGATAGTCTGAGTATCGTCAATGGTGAATTATATGCAAGGGAACCGGGAACTGCAACTGCAAGAGACATTGTGTTGACTGGGAACTTGTATTTGACAAGCTCAGGAACATTTGACCCTTATCAAGGAGAATTCACATTTAGGAGTTCTTCGTCGCAAACTGTTACTGCTCAAAATGATATGTCGTTTTATGATTTAACGATTAATAATGATGGAGACAGTACAAAAATATGGTTTAAGGCTACTAATTCTTCAGACGAACAAAATATTACTATTTTAAATCAATTGGCGTTTGCACCTACTAATAAAGCATATATTGATTTAAGTGCAGAATCAAGCTCTGTAACCGGTACACCTAATTATAATTCAGGCGAATGGTATATGACAATCGACCAAAGTGCTACTGGAGTTGTAAGACTGGGAGAAGGTCATGTAGCTGGAGAATTAAGAAAGTGGGTGCCGTTAGGTGATTTTACGGAAATTATGTTTGAAGTCGGGCATAATGGAGTTTATTCTCCTTTTGCATTTGATTTGGATTTATCAGGTGGCACTGCCGGTTATGTTGGGGTACAAGTTGTACCTCAATTCCACCCCGAAGGAGATTATCTCGATGATGCGAGTTATAATTATCAACCAGAAAGAATTATTCAAAAATATTGGCGTGTTACAAGACCCGATTTTTCATCATTTGCTCAAGGTTCAAGGAATATAGCAATGAGATGTCGATATAGGGACCCAGAAGACATTCCCGGAGGTGCATTAAAACTATGTTTTGATTTAGTTTATTGGATGGGTGGACTGAGTAGTAATTGGCAAAGATTAAGTCCTCCTGACCCCGGTAGTGGCTTTGCTGAATTTAATGATGGCTCGGGTTCATCATGTGGAGATAGAACTATTCTCAATGATGAAGCAACGTATTCGCCTAATGGTAGAGATACTTCAACTACGGCATATAGTATTGACGGTTCATCTATTTCTTTAGGTAATACTGATTTAGGGTTAAGTTCCAACGATAGATATTTAGTTGCTGACGTTCTTGTCGGACAACAAGGTCCACCTATAACATATTACTACAGTCGTCAAGATGGTGCTTGGAATGATGCGAATACTTGGTCAACTGTTAGTTATACAAGCTCTACGAATTCAACCAATTCTTGGCCCAAAAGAAGATTAGATGTTGCTATGATAGGTGATGGACATAAAGTTACTCTGAATTGTAATATAGGCTCGGGATATGCGGGGTATTATACTACACCTTCATATTATGAACAAAGATTAGGCTCTTGTGTTGTTGAAGAATCTGCAAACGGCAGAGGTGAACTGGATTTGGGTACTTATCAAATCCGTGCCAGCGTTTTTGAATTGCACGATGGCGGTATATTATCTACAGGTAGCGAATTTGGTTTTCCAGATGATTTACGAAAAGGAAATTTAATTAGACAATATCAAAACACTACTATTTCGCGTGATTTGAATTATTCCAATCATAATAACGGTAACTTTATTTTTACTGCTAAAGGTGAAACTTCGGAAACGTATAATATTGCATTTCAGGAAAATTATTGCAATGTCAGGTCTTGGTATTGGTATGGGAATTCCGATGGTGGCTATATTGACGATATAATGGTTGATAACGGAGCCAGTTATTCTTCTCCTAATGTTTTTGCTTATATGAACAATGGTATTCAAAGAAATTGGGGTGATTGGACTCAAAGTGATGCCGGATTTAGATATTGGTGCGATACAACAGTTAGATTTACAGCAGGCAATCAATATACTATGCGTGTACAGACAGCCAATGCTAATGGATTTAATTGCCGCTTGTGGATTGATACTGATTTTGACGGTACTTATGATGACCCGGGAGAAAGATACGGCGATGCAACAATTTCAAGTCAAAGAGCTGATTTAACCTTTACTATTCCGGCAGGTACAACTCAAGGAACTACCAGACTCAGAGTAAAAATCATTAATGATGGTACTGCTTCTCATCGTCTTCCTTGCTGGTATCCTACTTCATACTCAACCGACGGTGAAGTTGAAGACTATACCGTATTCATCACAAAGAGCGGTTATACCATGGTGCAACCGACAGGGAATTCTGTTCCCGATCAAATTGCATCAATTACAATTGCACCTGTAAGTTCAAGTTCTACTGTTACACAGACAAGTGGTTTATCTGTTGCTGATTCTGTTGATATAGAAAGCGGAACTTTTATACCAACAACTTATCCAAACAATACAAGTGATTTTTCCGAGATAGATTTTATAGCAAGTGCCGATACTTATTCAACAATCACTGATGGCACCGCACCCGCATTATCCGGTGGAACTGCTGATGACGGCTATTATTCAAATATACCGATTGGATTTACATTTTCTTATATAGGCAATAATTATACAACTGTTTCGGCAAGTACAAACGGATTTCTTAGTTTTGGTACACCGGCGGCGGTTCCGGGAAATGATTTAGATGCAAATGGTGGCACTGCAAGACCTGTTATTGCTCCATTATGGGACGATTTGGATATGAGTTCAGGGCAATTCTCTTATAAGACGACAGGGCATTATCCTGACCGGATTTTTATAGCTCAATGGGAAAATGTAGAATGGAATGCATCAGCCGCTTCTCCTGTAATTTCATTCCAAGCTAAATTATATGAAAATTCAGGAAATATTGAATATGTTTACTCCCAAAAAGTAGGTTCGGTAAATTCCGGTAGCGCTTCTATTGGTGTTACGGGAACTGCAACCGGTGCCGGGAATTTTATGAGTTTAAATAATACTTCAACTGCTCCGAGCATTAGTAGAGCAACATCTACAAATAATTTGAATACAAAACCTGCTGAGGGACAATCTTATACATTTTCACCGCGTTCAGCTATGCTCAAACTACAAGGCAAATTTGTTAATAATGCTAATGCTAATTCGTTCGGTGAAGGGTCTCAAGGCACTATTGAGTTCAATGGTACTTCTGACCAGGATATTTCCGGTTCTATTAATACGGATTTCTATAATGTCCGTCTTAACAATACAGGAAACAGTATAAAACTAAATCAAAATGCTAAAATTAATGATTGGCTGTCTTTTGAACAAGATAATTTTTTAGAACTTAATCAAAAAGACCTTACTATGGGAGTGAATGCTTTAGCTATATCTCCTTCAACCGGTTCTTTTTCATCTAATAGAATGATTATGTCTTCAACATCTGCAACAGTTGGCTCTGTTACAAAAGAATTCCCATCTACTTCAGGTGCAAAAGATTATTTCTTCCCAATTGGAGTAAGTTCTGATTACAATCCTGCTGACATCAGCATTACAGGTACTTATACCGGTACACCTTCATATACAATAGCACTTTATTCAGGTTTGCATCCAAAAAGATTAAAAGATCAAATGCTATCAAAATATTGGAACTTCTCTATGAATGGAATTAGTTCTGTAACTGCTAATTCTATGACTTATACTTATCTTAGTTCCGATGTTAATGGTGATTCAACAAGGTATATACCTGCTTTGTATAGAACAACAGGCGATTGGGAAATCAATGTCGGTACTGGTCCTAAAGCCTATCCCAAACCGATAGAGATAACCAATACAAGTTATATTGAAGGAGATTGGACAGCAGGTGAAGCAGATGTGTTTTTTGAAGGTCGTATTTTCTGGAGTATAAATACAGGTGATTGGAACGTAGCATCTAATTGGTCGAATGATCCAATTCTTAAACATAATGGTCCTCCTGCTTCATATTATCCTTCCGAGATATATGTTAAGGATACTGTTATTGTAGATGGGCATACTATTGATTATAATGTTGATGACGGAACTATTGATACGATGAGAGTTGGAGGTCCTAACAAAGGTGTTAATACAGCAGGTCGAGGAATTGTTGATTTTGTTGGCGACAACTCGAATAAATATCATCTAACAGTATCAAGAAATCTTTTTGTTGATACTGACGGTAGAGTTAATAGCTCAAGTACTATCACTACCGGGCGAAGGGATACTCTAACGATTGATGGAAATTTAATAAATTATTCCGATGGAACGGCAGGTATTGATGGTGGTATGTACTTATTCCAAAACAGTAATGATTGGGTTGTTTTGCAATTCGGAGGTACAACAAGTTCAACTATTACAGGAGAAGGTTTCTATGGTAACCCTTTTGCTGAAGTCAGAATAACAAAAGACAACGGTTTATCAGATACATTAACTTGTAAATCAAATACATTCGCAGCGGCTACCGGTTCGGATCCCTATTTGTTTTATTTTGATTCTGGCGTTCTAACCTTGAGCAAGTCTTCCTCTTCTTTATCATTGCCTGATGCTACTTTTTCATTATCAAGTAGTACTTTTGATGTAGATATGCAACCTAATTCAGGAATTAATGTTGAACACGGCACTATGCTAACAGCAAATTCTCTCCATAATAATATAAATACTGACATTACTATAAATGGTGGTGATTTAATTGTCGGTGATGCAGTTGACGAACATTTGCTTTATCAAACAGGTTCCACTTTGGCAATTAAAGATGGCTACTTAGATATAGCAGGTTGCTTTGAAAAAATATCTTACAAATATATAATAGATATGAGTATTGAACCCAATGGTGTTGTGCGAGTACTCAGGAAAGGCAATACGGATATTGCAAAAATCGGATATAATATTAGTAATGCTTCTTCAACATATTCCATGAATGGAGGACGTGTTATTATTGCTAATAGTACAGGTAGCAATTCCTCCGATTATGATGTTGGATCTACATTCGGTACAGGTATGATAAACGGAGCAACTGTGCAAACCGGAGATACTTTACTATCTTCAGGAATTCAAGAGTTTAAATTGGCAGGAACTTCTCCAATTTATAACCTTCATTCTGTTGCTGTCGGTTCTAAAACTATAATAAATCAACAGACATTAATAATTGATAACGACTGGAGTATAGATGCAAATCATACTGGTGAATTAAGCGATAACACACTTTACTTGGGAGGTGATTTATTAAATTCAGGTTCATTCACTTCAAATGCTTCGGTTTCATCTACTGATGCTCGTCAATTAGTCTTAACAGGTTCGAGTAATACGCAAACAATATATAATAAAAATGCAGGTGGTATTGAATTTTATAATTTAAGATTAGATAAAGCAGGTGGCAAAGTATTGCTTGGAGCTGATAATTCAAATATTATTGTTAGAAATACTTTGGAGTTTGCTAGCGATAATCAGGCTGTTATTGACTCGAGAACTAATAATCAATATGTTGAAGTTAGTCCGACAGGTACAAGTTCACCAACTGTAATTAGAAACGGATTAGGGCATATCGACGGTTTGATGTATAGATATTTTGCCGCAGGTACTAGTACAAAGAAATTTGATGTTGGGGCTGATACTGCCGCAAGCTATAGACCTGTTACAATAGCATTGTCCGGTACAGGTGGGACTGCGGGCTTGTTCGGAGTTTATGCTCATAATTCCGACCACACTGATATTGCAAATTCAAATATTAAATTAGCAACTAATATTCAAAGATATTGGACAACATCTTATTTAGCTCCTTTTGCATTAGGCAGTCGTACTTATGCAATTACAACTCAATATATGAATCCCGGTGATATTCGAGGAACTCCGAATTTAAGTTATTTTGAACATGCTTTGTATAATCCTGCTTTGCCGTCGTCTCCGCCGACTTCGACGTGGACTAAACCATCTGTTTATTCAGCTACTGATTCATCGGTAACTTCTGACGGGATTACAATATTTGGCGATTTTGTAACAGGTGAACCCTTGGGTATCTACTATTACAGTTATCAAACAGGGAATTGGAATGATTTAAATTCTTGGTCTCATGATAGTTATCTAACGAAAACTACTCCCGTTACAACATTGCCCGGGAGTGGTTCTAGCGATTATGTTTATATTGGTAACGGAAAGACTATTACATTGCAAGCCGGAGGTCCTTATCCGACGGTAAAATCAATAGTTATTGAAAAATATAATAATTTACCCGGTTCTTTATATATTAATGGTCAATTCGGATATGTTAAAGGAGACAATTTCCTTTTAGAAGATGACTGTACTCTCGGTATGCAAAATATGAGTGGTATTATTCCAACGGGCAATATAGGTGCTGTTCGTATGTCAATTTTGCCTGAATTCAAAATTTCTCGATATGTGTATAATAGTATATATGGCAAACAGAATTCAGGAAAAGCACTTCCGGGGACAATAAAAACATTGATTGCCGATAATCAATCGGCATCTCCGAATAATGTAGTTTTCCTATCTTCTTATTCCGGTGCACCATCTATTTATGTTAATGATACAGTTAGAGTCGATCACGGAATATTAAATTCAGGTAATAGAGATTTACATTTATACGGGCATTTGATTTTCGAAAATAGCTCATCGTTTGAACCATTAACAGGAAATCTAACATTTAATAGTGCAACATTTTCGCCCCCTTCGCATACTATAAGTCTTGGCAATCAAGCAGGAGCAAACTTCTATAATCTCAAAGTAAAAGGTGGCAATGTTGTCGTTTCTCCTACAGCTTCAGCTAATTTATCAACAGCACATATATATGTTGCGAATGACTTAGAGTTTGATAATGCTTCCGATTTAACGATAAATGTTAGAGACAATAACAGAAAAGTTATTATGGCAAGTGGAGCTACTGTTACACGAACTCAAAGTACAGGATTTGTTGATGGTATTTTACAAAAACCTGTAACGGGTGGTTCAGGCTCTTATTTGTTTGAAATTGGTAATGGTACTGCTTATACTCCTGCTACTTTAACATTTGACGCAGGCGCTGGTGGTGTCGCAGGTAGTATTGATGCTGTGAATGAAGCCCCTGTTCCTGATGAGCCATATTCAGGCAATAGACTGGATCTTACTCATCGAGTAAATCGGTATTGGTCTCTTACTGGTGTTTCAGGTTCGGGATTTGATATGGGTAGTCGAACTGCAAATTTAAAATTAGAATTTCCTGCTTCCGAATTAAGTGGATTGACTATGTCGCAAGTTGTTGTTCGAAGGAAAAGTATTCCTGCAGAAACACCGCTTTGGTCCCAAAGAGTTGCCTCTGAATTAACTTGGAATACTGGAGTTGCCTCGGTGGAACTCAATCCTTTACCAACTGATCAATGGCCAGGGATAGGTGAATTTTATATTGGTATAAAAGCTCCAAGAACATTTTATAGTTTGCAAACAGGTAATTGGGACGAAAACACTACTTGGACTTTCAATAGTTCACATATAGGTAGCCCCGTTGCCGCAGGCGATTATCCCAATCAAGATGACACGGAACTTGAGGATAATGTTGAAATTGGTTTAGATCACATCGTTACTTTAAATGTGGCAGTCTCTAAAATTGATACATTAAAAGTTATTGGAACATCTGATTTAGATATGCAAACAAATTCGGTTAATTGCATTATTTGTGCGGCTTCGGGATTATTTGAATTAGCAGATAATGCTACTATTAGTTTCGGAGCGAACAGCGTGCCGAGTGCTACTTCGACTATGATTAATTTTGCGACTTATACATTAGGCAGTAATACTACAATAGAATTTTATGGTACTCAGACACTTCCTGCTGACCCATTCGGGTTAGCTTTGTATAGCAATAATGTACTAATTAATCAAGTTGGTACTAAGACTATTAACACGCCTTTGATAATTCAAGGTAATTTGACAATTTCTAATAATGCAGTTTTGCAAATCAATAATATTGATGCCGCGAAAGTGAATAGCAATGTCATAAACAATGCAACGTTAATAAATAATGGAGTACTTGAAATTGGCAATTAGCTAATAGGCATTTATGTATTTACTAATATAATAATCGGTTTATACATTTTTTGCAAATTATTTCTTCGTTTTTTTACCTTAATCATTAGCAAATTTTTAATTTTAATAATTCCAGAGAAATATTTCGGAATAAAATTGTAATGATTCATTTCATTGTGAATCAAAGAAATCTTTAATGCTTGTTAAGTTTTTTCTATAATTGCCTGTATATAGATTTAATAAATTGTTTCCTTTGGAATTCAAAATCGTGCAGAAAGCATCGTTTTTAGCACCGAGTTTTTTTCTTGCATTGCCGTCATCAACATACATATAATATTTCCATTCGGTTTCCCTCTTGAAAATGCTAAGTTCAATTTCTCTGTCGCAACGGACAAGGGCAATGATTTTTATTTTATTCTTTGTTTTAAATTTTTCGATTACTTTTAATACGGCAAACGGTTCGATATAGCATTTGGAACAAGTTGCAGGATTGAGATAAAGGACTGCCAAAAGTTCATTCGATTTTAAATCGGCTCTTGTTTTCAATTCATTAAAAAGATTGTCCTTAGCAAAAACTTGAAATGCAAAAATCAGTAATACGCTGATCATCATAAATTTTCTCATAGCCACTGCCTTTTTTCCATAGTCCAACCTTTTTTACTTTTTTTGAAAATAACAAGATAATTGTTTTTATTGTCGAAAGTGATGTATTTGATAGGATTTCTTAAATCGTCATTAATTATAGTTTGTGATAATAATTTTCCTTTTGTTGTGTATTCTTGCAAGATGTAGTAATAATCCCCATTAGCCGCAGTGGAATCAAATATTAATTCAACCAAATTGTAATGATTTTTCGCTGTGAATGTCCAAAAAATTCTAAAAGGAAAAATCTTTTTTAAAATTTCGGGGGGATCTGCAATATGATTAATTCTTGAAAATTTGGCAACTTTTTTGTAATAAACAAATCCACTATCATTTGTATATGGTAAATTTTTAAGTTTAAATCTTATTTTATTATCTATATTATAAATTTTATCTTCAATTCGAAATGCAAAAAACTTTTGATTATCAATTTCATTTATATAAGCAATATGAGGGAGTGTATATCCTCCTTTACTTTTCATATAACTTTCAGGCAAGTATAAAACTTTTTTAATATAGTTGCCATTTAAATCATATTTAGCTACGGCAGGTAATTTTGGGTCCATAATTGATAATTTTTGCTTTGAATAATCAGTCGATATTATATAAAAGCAATTTTCTTTTTTATCTAAAATAAATCTAAATGGAATCGGATAACTCATATCAGGTTTTGTTTTTATATTTTGATTGGATTGTACTTCAAATACTATAACTTTTTCTAATTTTAAATTTCCGTTTGTAACTGCAATAACGGGAGTGTTATGTATTAGCTTTTGCCAAGCATCGTTAACAGAATATGGATAAATTAGGGCTAATGCATATATTTTATCATTATTAATAAACTTTGCTTTCATAAACATATTTCTTAGAATTTGAGTTTCGTCGTTAAAACCATATTTTTTATATTCATTGGATTTTAGAGCTCTGTAGGATGAACAATTAAATAAAAATTTATTTTTATTTGAGCT
>CAZVPQ010000017.1:0-13117 GCA_964628675.1 uncultured Hyphomicrobiales bacterium
TACAGGCATTTAAAAGGTCTTATTGAGTACTTAGATTTTTATATTTTCCATTGTCGGGAAAGTAGTTGACTGGATTCGTGAGAATGTTTGATGTTTTAATAAAATCATATTCTTGATCTATCAAGGCATCTTTTAATAATTCAGTTAAACCATTAGGAACAAATTGTTCCATTTCGTAATGCCCTGGATCTATAAGCATAATTTTTCCATCTACTTCGTGAAATCGATGATATGTAATATCTGCTGTTATAAAAGACTGGACATTGCTTTTAAGGACTTGGTCTAAGAATGATGTTCCGCTACCTCCTACAATAGCTATTCTATTAATATTGATATTTTCTTTTAACTCAGAGAAACGTATAGGGGAATTACACACATTATATACTCTTTCCAATAGTTCAGAAGAATTAATTGGATTAAGTGGTGTGGCAATTATACCCATTCCTTTATCAGAATAGTTAGCGTTAGGCTCTAAGAAATCTATGACTTTTAAATCCAATTTTTCAGCTAAAATATGGCTTGTGCCTTTGGCAAAGGCATCAAAAGTTGTATGTATAGAAATAAAAGATATATCATTCTTAATAAGTGAAGTAGTCAATTCACCAACTCTATCGTCATCGGAAATTGATAGTAACGGATTATAAATCAAAGGATGAAAAGAAATAATACAATCGGCACTTGAATTAATAGCTTCTTGGATTACTTGATCATTTAATTCTAATGTGATAAGTAATTTATTAACTTCATTTCTGCCGGATTGAATTTGCAAACCTATTCTATCCCCCTCCATTCCGGATTGACCCGGTAAATATTTTTCGATAATTTTTAGTAATTCTTTTATTTGCATTCCGCATTCCAAATTTCTATCAATGCAAGCCACACAATTAAAAACTAACATTATTAATTGTTTTGGATAATTTAAGACTACTAAATTACAAAAGTTTATTAACTCTTACAATTTTTACATAAATACTTACGTTTAGATTTCTAAATTTAAATATAATATGTTATTTTTGTTATTATTAAATAAGTTTTAAATATGATTAAAAGAATACAAATATTGGCGCTTTTAGTTTTTGGCTTTTTGTTTTATAGCCAGTCTAATGCACAAATCAAAGGAATTGAGGAACCTAAAAAAGATAGGGATACAGTATTTGTATTTAAATCACCGAGACCTTTATTGCAAAACAATGGTTATGATGATGAAAACACTTGGGCATGGGGTGCTGATTTTTTATTGTCAAATAGTGGGTTTGGTTTGGGGGCTTTTTATCAACGATTGATTAAAGATGATTTGTTTGCTATTGCTAGTCTATATATTTCGGGTGCAAGGAATACAGACGAATTGGAATTGCCTAATTACGAGCAGAATAGATATGAAGTTCCCGGGAAAATCAATCGATTATTTATGTTCCCTTTAACTTTTGGTCTTCAACAATATTTATTTAAGGACATATTGCAAGAGAATTTAAAACCTTTTATTAATGCCGGTATTGGAATAACATGGATATTGTCGGCACCTTATAAAAATTATGAAAATGCCTTTTTCTCATCTTTTGCACATACTAATTCATATATTCGCTATGCGGCTTTCATAGGTTTAGGTGCAAATATTGGTACAGTAAGTAATTCGTTGATTGGAGTGAATATAAAATATTATTATATCCCGTTTGGCAAGAATGGATTGGAAAGTATTATTAATCATCCTATAAAAGATTTCGGAGGTATATTTTTATCTTTGAGTGTAGGTAAGATGTTTTGATTACCACCACCATTCGTTTTTAATTTCGCGAGTCATTAAATTTTTGACTGCAGTCATTGGGTCAAAGTCCTCAAAAAGAATTTTATATACTTCATTAGCAATAGGCATTTCAACATTGTGCTTTTTGCCAAAAAAGTATGCAGACTCAGTAGTATGAACACCTTCGGCAACCATTTTCATATCTTTCGTAATTTCACTTAACTTTTTACCTTTACCGATTTGTTCACCTACATATCTGTTTCTGCTGTGTTGACTACTACAAGTAACAAAAACATCACCAAGACCTGATAATCCTGAAAAAGTTTGTGATTTAGCACCAAGCATAACTCCTAATCTTGTCATTCCAGCTAATCCGCGAGTTATTAGAGCGGCTTTTGTATTATCGCCCAATCCTAAACCATCTATTATTCCCGAAGCAAGTGCGATAATATTCTTTAAAGCTCCACCTAATTCACAACCGATAATGTCTTCGCTTGTATAGACACGGAATAATGAATTTGAGAAAACTTTTTGGATAGTCTTAGCAAGCTCGATATTCTCAGATGCGGCTACAACTGTTGTTGGCAATTTGCGGGCGACTTCTTCTGCGTGGCTGGGTCCGGTTAAAACAATATAATTGTTCAAATTAAAATTTATTGAATCAACTAATATTTCAGAAACACGCATAAGTGTACCTTTTTCAATACCTTTTGATAGATTTACAAGAATTTTGTTTTTCAAATTAAATTTATTATTAATCAAAACTTGTCGAATATATTGAGTAGGTACTGCTAATATTAGTAAGTCACATTTGTTAATAAGTTTTGGGTCAGAACTCGCTTTGATATTTTTATCTAAATCAATACCTTTGAGGTAGGTTGAATTTGTATGATTATTATTGATTTCTGAGACAACATCAGTTTCGTGAGTCCAAAGCGTAACATTGTAATTATTAGCATTTAATAGGGTTGCAACAGCAGTACCCCAACCACCTGCACCGATGATTCCGATTTTATGTATTTTCCCAAACAATTTTGTATCTTTTAATTAGTTTTTTTTGAATTTTATTAATTTAAGTTTTGAAAATCTATTTTCTGTTCCTGATAGCAATCTGTTAATATTAGATCTATGAGCATAGATTAAAAATACCGATAAAGCTATAAAAAAATAAATAATAGTACTATAAGCGGGAATATTAACGCCGAATATATTGTATCTAACAAATAAAGATGATGGCAATGTAACAGCGGCTAAGATGGAACCTAATGAGATATAACCGGAAAAAATTACGGCTAAAATAAAAATTCCTAAGGCAATTGAAACGTCAATCGGTGCTACTGCCAATAGCATACCTAATGCAGTATTAATTCCTTTGCCGCCACGAAATTTTACAAATAAAGAAAATACGTGTCCTATCACGGCGGAAATTCCGGCAATCATTTCTATAATAGTAGAATCTTCAAGATAGTTTGATGCAAAGTTATAGTTGACGTTAAATAAATGAGCTATAAGCAAAACGGCAATTACGCCTTTCAATATATCGGCAATTTGTACAATTATTCCCCATTTTTTGCCTAATACTCTGAAAGCATTAGTGCTACCCATATTCTTACTGCCTTTTTCACGAATATCGAAACCAAAAAAGATTTTGCTTATTATAACGGCAGATGGAATTGAGCCAATTAAATAACTTAGAAAAATGACTAATAAAAGTCCTAATGTTGAGTTCATATAACAATATCAAAATTAATTAAACAATATAAACAATAAAACAAACTAACAAAGTTAATAAAAATAATTATGTTATAAAAATCGAATTAGATTAATGTATATTTTAAAATGATGTAGAAAATAGTAAAAATGAAGTTTGTATATCATTAATATTTTAACTAATATTTACTACATTGCATAGTTATGATGTTTTTTGTGACCAACTTCTTACGATGGAGACCTCAAATTTATCATAACTATTTTCCCTATCACTCCAACAAATCCGGTCTTCTTTGTTTAGTTTTTTCTATTGATTGCTGTTCTTTCCATTCTTGGATTTTTTTGTGGTTGCCGGATAGTAAAACTTCGGGAACTTTGTAGCCGCGGAAATTGGCAGGACGAGTGTAATTCGGTGCTTCGAGCAATCCGTCCATATATGAGTCTTCCAATGCGGATTCGGCATCGCCGATTGCTCCGGGTAAAAGTCTTATTATGCTATCGGCAAGTATCAATGCGGGTAACTCGCCGCCACTCAATACATAATCGCCAATTGATATTTCGCGTGTAATTAATAAATCGCGTATTCTTTGGTCAATTCCTTTGTAATGTCCGGCAAGTATAATAATGTTTTGCTTCAAACTCAATTCATTTGAAATAGCTTGTTTTAACGGCTCACCGTCAGCTGTCATATAAATAATTTCGTCGTATTCTCTTTCGGCTTTTAGTTTTTCGATGCAATCAAACACGGGTTGACATTTGATTATCATTCCTGCTGTGCCGCCAAAAGGTTTATCGTCGATATGTTTGAATTTATTGTCTGCGTAATCGTGCAGATTGTGGATATGAATTTCAACTAAATCCTTTTCTTGTGCAATTCTCATTATGCTTGTATTAATCACTGTTTTGCACATTTCCGGAAATGCAGTGATTAAATCTATTCTTGATTTTTCTTTCATAGTATTTGCAACTTATAAATTTGCTTCGAATAATCCGGGAATAATATTAATCCCAACTTTTTTATTTTCTATATCAATATATTTTACAATCTCATCAACAACAGGAACTAAAACCTCTTTGAAATTATATTCAACAGTCCAAATTTTATGTGCAGGATAATCCTCTTCTTTGATTATTTTGCCTATAACCTTTTCCGTTTCGACATCTATAACATCGCAATTTATTATTTCATTTATTGAATATTTGTTATCATCTTCTTTTATTATATTTTCTTCCAAAGTAAAAACTGCATTGTTTTTTTTAAGGTTAGCTTTTTCTTTTGAGTCTATGCCTTCGACAAGTAATTGAATTCCTTTGTTTTTTTTAGCAATAGATTTAATTTTATATTCTTGAGAAAAAGAATATGAAAAACCTATATTGACAATAGAATGATCTTTCAAAGAAAATATATTATCTGGAACATCTTTAATAAGAAATGTTCCGTCAACTCCGACAGTTTTTGTTACAATACCAAGTTTAATTTCAGCCATTTAATTTTTACTTTCTTTATCGATAACAATAGTAACAGGTCCGTCATTGATTAAATCGACTTGCATCATAGCTCCGAAAACGCCTTGTTCAACTTTAATCGGGAAATTAGTTTTTAAATAATTAATAACTTTCTCATAAATCGGTTTTGAAATATCGGGGTGAGCGGATTTCATATAATTGGGTCTTGCACCTCTTTTGACATCAGCGTATAGAGTGAAATTGGATATAATTAATATCTCGCCGGAAATATCAAGAAGTGAAATATTTTTATTACCGCTTTCATCTCGGAATATTCTAAGATTAACTAACTTATTGCATACCCATTTAATAACTTCATCATTATCTGTATCGCTAATAGCTAAGTATATTTGTAAACCCTCGCTGATTTCTCCGACAAGTTTGTCATCGACTTTTACACTTGCTTTTTTTACTCTTTGAACAACCGCTCTCATAATATTTCAATAAATTTGAAAAAATATTTTATCAAAATTAATAATATTCGTTTAATTATGATAATTTTTGTAAATTATAAATCTCTAAATATCTAATAATTAACAGGTGTATTTGAAATAATGTCTCGGAAAAATAAAATAATAAATTTTTATTTTGCTACTCATAAGACTTGCAATATGAATTGTAAATATTGCTACGTGCCTGAATATAATAGATATTCTAAGAAAGAAGACGATACTATAATATTAAAATCATTGGATTTACTGATTAATAAATTTGAGAACGAAGATTATAAAATAGGCTCTTTTTGTTTACACGGAACAGAAGCATCGTTGTTAAAAATCGAGAGTATTGCACAAGTTATTGAAAAAGTAAATCGGCATTGGGAAAAAAATGATATTTCAAATTATAATGTTGCAATACAAACTAATGGAAAAAATTTCACTAAATCAAATTTGCAAAAATTAAAGGAATTGATTGGTAATCCTAAGAAATTTAGGATTGGTTTTTCGATTGACCCACCGAAATATGTTCACGATTTTTACAGAGATAACTCTTTTGATTTGATTGAACGGAATTATTATGATGCAATGGAATTGGGTTTTCCTGTTTCTTTGCTTTCTGTTGTAACAAAAGAGACAATAAACCGTCTAAATAGTTTTGGGAAATGGATGCAAAAGCAATTGGATTTAAAAAAAGAATTTGGAAATCCATATAAAGTGAAAATTAAATTAGCGACAGGTGAGTACGGATTGAGTGAAGATGATATTGAAAAATTCGCTTATTTTTTAATTGATAATAATTTATTATCATTGCCACAGATATTTTCGCCGGGTTATTGTATCCACGACGGTAATAACTGTAAGTGGTTTGAATTTGATATTGACGGGAACTGTTATTCTTGCAATAAGACATATAATAATGAAGGCATATTTGCTAATTGGAAAACGGAAAATTTTGAAAGTATAATAGAGAAAAGAAAGAATTTATTTGCCGATGTGATAAGGCATAAAGATTGTTTTGAATGTCAGTATGAATTTTTATGCAATAGCGGATGTCCGGTGGATAGGCATAAAACGGGCGAGATGGCTGGCAAAGCTCATGAATGCACAATGGTAAAAATAGTTTATGATTATATTACAAATAATCCTGATATGCATATAATAGAATTTTATAATAATAATGTTTAGGAGATTTTTATGTATTTTAATGCAAGACTTGAAATTGACCCATCGCAAATTACCATATTCAAGAAGGTAAAACCAACGAAAGTTTTTGCAAAATTTAAAGATGTTTTATCATTTGGAACTCTTACTGAAAAACAGGAACACGAAACGTTTACGGCTGTTTCTGTTCTTCAACAAATTAATATGGGTTTGCGTTCAATTAATGTAAAAAATGTTATTAGACTCGCTGTTGATGATTATGATTTTTATTTGGACGAAAAGGGCGTTGAAGATGATTTGGAACAAGCAATGTTCGAGTTCAAAGCAAAAGTTGACCCTTTGGAATCGGAACTGTTTAATACTATTTATTTGGTATTAGAACATTTAGATGACAATTTTAAACATTTGATTGAAATTGCGATTAACCGCAAACACAGTGTAGGTGAGTACCCTCTTAAAATTAATGTCAATTCTGTTCTTAAAGAATTCCGATTGGGACAAAATGGGAATAATAAAGATAAATTAAAAGACAGAGTATCTGAACTATTTAAAGATCAGAAAACTTATGATAACTTTATCAAAAACAAGAAAAACGAATTTGATAAATTCGTTGAAAAACTAGCATTAGCTATTAAAAAATTCATTCGTGTCGATGATATTATTAAGCATATCAACACTCAGATAATAAGAACAAAGACTAAGATTGAAAGTCCTTCTCAAATTGCCCATGGAAGATATTATGAGCCGATTCATTATGGCTATTATGGAATTGACGAATACTTTTTCTATACAACAATGTGGCCCAATTTAATGTACAGTAATAATATTTATTGTCATGATACTGTAATTGTTGATGGATATGGCAATCCGATAATGAGTGTTGGTGAAGACGGGTTTAATTCCGGAGATTTTAATACATTAAATGAAGATGCTGATTTTGAGCCACCTGAGAACGGCGATATTCAATATTATGGAGACAATGAATTTCAAAATGAACTAAATGACCAAAATTTGATTTCCGATTCGGATGAGGTTTATTCGCAAGATAATGAGGATAGTTCTTGGCTTGATTCCGCTGATAGTGGAGATATTGATGATGCATCATATAGTAGTTCTTGTTCGTCATGCGGGTCATGTTCATCTTGTGGAGGGTGTTCGTAAATAAGAATTTTTTTATTTTTAATAATATAGGAGATTGTTATGGGTTTAATTATTTTCGGTTTAATTATAATACTTATTGCAATATTCGGCAGTAAGGGAGAATCCCAAATTGGGAAATTCAAATCTCTTCTAATGTTAGCTGGAGTTGTTGTTGTCATTATCGGCTTTTTTACATCTGCGATTAGACAAATTGATCCAGGTGATGTTGGTGTTCAAGTATTGTTTGGTGATGTGAAACCTACAGTGCTTCATGAAGGGTTGAATGTAGTCAATCCTTTGATTAAAGTTGAAGAAATGAGTGTTAAAACTCAAAATTATACTATGTCGGGAACTTATAACGAAGGTCAGCAATCCGGTGATGATGCTATTCGTGTATTGTCAAAAGACGGTCTTGAAGTTACTTTGGATATGACTTTGTTATATCGTATCATTCCTTCCGATGCACCACAAATTTTTAAAACAATCGGTATAGATTATCAAGTGAAAATCATAAGACCTATTGCAAGAAGTAGGATTAGAGAAAATGCTGTTAATTATAATGCTACCGACCTTTATTCTAATCAAAGAGAAGCATTTGAATTATCAATCAAGAAAAGTATTGAAAACGATTTCAAATCAAGAGGAATTTTCTTAGAGCAATTGCTAATAAGAAATATTAATTTGCCTGAATCGGTTAAAAAAAGTATTGAAAGGAAAATCACAGCTGTTCAAGATGCGGAGAGAATGAAATATGTTCTTCAAAAAGCAACTCAAGAAGCGGAAGTTAAAAGGGTTGCCGCTCGTGGTACCTCCGATGCTCAAAAAATTATTAATTCCGGTTTGTCTGACAAAGTTCTTCGTTATGAAGCAATAAATGTTCAAAAACAATTGGTTAATTCGCCGAATTCCAAGATAATTGTTCTCGGTAGTGGAAAAGGTTCACCTCCGTTTATTATTGGGAAATAGAGAACATCATATTAAGTGTTGATTAATAAAGATTCCATCTTTGTATTAGGTGGAATCTTTTCTTATAAATAAATGT
Organism: uncultured Hyphomicrobiales bacterium; assembly: GCA_964628675.1. Taxonomy (GTDB): domain Bacteria; phylum Bacteroidota; class Ignavibacteria; order Kapaibacteriales; family UBA2268; genus CAZVPQ01. The sequence continues at coordinate 8,741 of CAZVPQ010000017.1, forward strand.
GTGCAATAAGAATAATTTTTATTAATTTTATTTTTATGAAAAGTAAAATAACAATATTAAAATTGAATGTTGATAATCCGGTAAAGGTTAGCGATATTTTTATGCCGGAGCATAAGGAAGAATTAGAATTGCCTTTGTTTTTGGAGTCTGTTTCAGCCGGTTTCCCGTCGCCTGCCGATGATTATCTTGAAAGCAAATTAGATTTGAATAATTTTTTGATTAAAAATCCATCAGCTACTTTTTTTGTGCGGGTTACAGGCGATTCGATGATTAATGCGGGTATTTATTCCGATGATATTCTTGTTGTAGATAGGGCATTGACACCGAAGAATGAGAATATTGTTATTTCCGTGATAGATGGGGAACTTGTGGTAAAGAGAATTGAAATTAATAAGAAAAAAGTTTATTTAATGCCGGAGAACAAGAATTATGACCCGATTGAAATAACCGGAGAAATGAATTTCGAAGTTTGGGGCGTTGTTACTAATGTGATACATTCGTTAATTTAAATCAAGGGAAATTTTATGTCAAAGAGTTTAATTGAAATGGAAAAAGAAAGTATTATGCCTACTTATAAACGATTGCCAATCGTTGTAGATTATGCTAAGGGTATGTATATTTATGATAAAAACGGAGATTCTTTTCTTGATTTTTTGGGTGGAATTGCCGTGAATGCTTTGGGGCATTGTTATCCCAGAACTATTGATGCAATTGAAAAACAGATTAGGAAATATACTCATATATCAAATTATTTTTATCAAGAACCGCAAGTTTTGTTAGCTGAAAAAATAACTCAGATGACGGGTTTTAAGAGTTTATTTTATACAAATTCGGGAACGGAAGCTATAGAAGGGGCGATGAAATTGGTTAGACGTTGGGGAAATTTAAATAATAGAGAAGAAATATTTGCATTTTCGGGAGGTTTTCACGGAAGAACTTATGCGGCATTGTCATTAATGGATAAACCTCATTATAAAGATAAAATGGGACCTTTTTTGGAAGGAATTAAAGTAATAAGATATAATGATATTAATGGATTACAAAAATCAGTTAATAAAAATACTAATGCTGTATTTTTAGAATTTATACAAGGTGAAGGCGGGATTGTTGAAGCTGACAAGGAATTTGTCGAGACTTTATTTGATTTGAGAGATAAGTTCGGATTTTTAATTGTTGCCGATGAGATTCAGTCGGGTGTAGGTAGAACAGGGAAGTTTTTCGGATTTAATCATTATGATGTAAAACCTGATGTGATTGCTATGGCAAAAGGAATTGGCGGGGGTATGCCTTTAGGTTGCCTTTTAGTGAGAGAAGGGTTGGAAGATATTTGGGAGAAGGGGATGCACGGTACAACTTATGGAGGCAATGCTGTAGCTTGCGCCGCAGGTATGACTGTTTTGGATGAGCTTGAAAACGGATTGATGGACGATGTAACTAAAATTGGTAATTATTTTAAAAATGAGTTAAAGAAAGTAAAACAAGATTTTCCCGACTTGGTTTTGGAAGTAAGAGGAAAAGGATTGATGTTGGGTTTGTTGCTTAATTTTGACGCTTCGATATTAGTTAATAAATTATTGGATAAGAAAGTTATCACAAATGCGGCTTCCGGAAATGTATTGAGATTAGTGCCACCGTTGATTGTGAAAGAAAGCGAAGTTGATATTTTTATATCTAAATTGAGAGAGAGCTTGGGGGAAATTAACTGAGTAATTAAGTTCACGGTTTTTCATATCTTCATTGATGGATGTTTGTGTTATAGAGACAATGGACTTTAGGATCAGTGAAAAAATAGTATTTGATTTTCGAATGTAAATAAATTTGAAACAAACTCATATCCGAGTCATATACCGAGGGGAGTTGGAATTTCATTAAATGATAAATGAATATGAAGATTGTCTTTATTGAGTTTTGGGAATTGAATTTAATATGGAGAATTAAAAAATTATATATTGAAGAAAATCATTGAGAGATTAAATGTGATATTGAATAAAAAGAATATTCTTATATTTGCTAAGTGGAAGATATTTGTTAATTGATTTCAATCGAATATGAAGAAAATAATAATTGTAATAGTTCTAATAATCAGTTCAAATATATTCTTGTATTCAGCAAGCTCATATTTGCCGTCTTTAGGATATTATAGTAGTTTTCTTCTTAATTATGATAGAACGGACTTGAAGAAATTGCCCGATGTTCCTAATTGCTGTCCCTTGTTTAGTCAAGGATTTGGCTATGGCTATAATATGGGTGGGTTAATTAATTATCCTTTAAAAGATAAATTGCAGTTTCAATTTGCTTTTGGTTTTTCTAAATTTCAAGATGAGCTGAAAGCAAATGAGAAGTTATTGATTAATTTTAATGGCGAGGCTATCAATGCGGAAGCAGAACATTATATAAAAGCTAATTTTAGAACTTTTGATTTTAATGTTTTCTTGAATTACAACCTTATTTCTTCTTTTAATATGGGAGTTGGTTTTGGTATTTCCAAATTAATTAATAAAAGATATTATCAAAAAGAGACTTTAATTGAACCGAAGGATAGGGGAGTATTTTCCGATACTAAGACAAGAGTTAGAAATGTTTATTCGGGGATTATTCATTCGACTAATTCTTTTATTCCATTTATTTCAACACAATTTTCTTATGATTTGCCGATGAATATTAGTAGTGATATTATTCTCTCACCACAATTATTTATTAAAATTCCATTGGGTTCATATCTTGAAAACAGTAAGTGGGAATCTTATACAATGGGTATAGGAATGGCATTGAAATTTCAAAGTAATTACGAAGCTGTAAAAATTTTTCATAAAGAATATTATCAAATTGATACGATGTATTTTGAAACAGAAGATAAATTTACAGCCGGATTTAAAAAAGGACTTGAAGAAATTAATCTTGATACTTTTGACCTTGATAGAGCAATTGTCTATTATAAAGAAGTTAATAGAGTTGATACTATTTTTCACTATGTTTTTACAAGCTATAATATTGATTGCGGGGCGAGAGTGTTAAGTGATAATCCTTTGGATTCTAATTTAATCCAAGTTCAAAAACATACTACTACCAATATGGTGCCTCTTCTGAATTATGTGTTTTTCTCTGAAAATTCATATCAAATTCCCAAACGATATAAGTTATTAAACAAAAAGGATATTAGTAAATTTTCAATCAATTTATTATTTAATAGTTCGACTTTAGATGTTTATTATAACATTCTGAACATTATTGCATTGAGAATGAAACAAAACCCTTCGATTAAGATAAAACTCATTGGTTGCAATTCCAATTACGATTTAGAAGAAAATAATTTAAATTTATCGAAAAAAAGAGCTGAAAGTGTTGCCGATTATTTAATTAAGCAATGGGGAATAAATTCGGACAGGATTAAAATTGATTATAGAAATCTTCCGCAAGAACCATCAACAACAACTGAAAGTGAAGGACAAGAAGAAAACAGGAGAGTTGAAATAGTCTCAGAAAACGCGGAAATTTTAAGACCTCTTGTTATCAAGTTTTCATATAAAAGTGTTTCACCTACTGTAATAAGATTCTATTTTGAGAATGTCCCCAAAGATGTTGATTACTGGCTATTTGAAGTATCAAGTAAATCAAAAATCTTAAAAAAATATTCAGGTAAAGATGATAATACTTATTTGCTTGATTGGGTTTTATTCGATAAAGACGTTAAAGACTTCGGTGATAGCTTGGCTTATCAACTTATTATAAGCAAAAACGGCAAAGAGTATAAAAGTAAAAAACATTATATTTATGTTAGGATTTTTGATAAGAAATATAAAAAAGCAAGTAAAAAAAGGATTTACAATTATCAGCTAATCTTGTTCAAATATAATCAAGCGGAATTAATGGAAAGAAGTTTGAAGACTTTGGAATTTATTAAAAATCAAATAAGGCATTATTCTAACATTAGTATCTCTGGATATAGTGATAAATTGGGAGATGAACAATATAATAAGAATCTATCGCTTAAAAGAGCCGAGAATGTCGCTAAAGAATTAGGTATTAAGAATGCAACAATAAATGCTTACGGTGAGAATTCCGATTTGTTTGATAATAATCTGCCTGAGGGTAGATTTTATAGCAGGACTGTCAATATTGAAGTTGTAAAGTAGAAAGTTTATAAAGTTTGTAAAGTTCATAAAGTAGAAAGATAAGATTATTTATGTTTGTCATTGTGGATATAGTTTTCGAATTTTTTAGCAACGTAGTTGCGAAATATTTGTAGTAATAAATATATTTTAATGTTAGAATTGCGTAGCAATGGAATATTTCTTTGAAATTCAGAATAAATACAATAGTAGAAAGTTTGTAAAGTTCATAAAGTAGAAAGATAAGATTATTTATGTTTGTCATTGT